>JBIIHZ010000168.1:0-5251 GCA_044235265.1 Candidatus Sericytochromatia bacterium | reverse complement strand
CGCTTCTGGCTGCCGTAGGGCGAGGTCGGCACCAGCGGCGCCTCCTCGCGAGCCGGCAACCCGGCGATCGCCCCGTAGACGGCGGCCGAGCTCGCGTACGCCACCCGCCGGACCCCGGCCCGCCGCGCCGCTTCCAGCACGTTGAGCGTCCCCGTGGCGTTCACCGCATGCGCGAAGGCCGTCCGCTCGACCGAGACGGGCACCGAGACGACGGCCGCGAGGTGCATGACGGCATCCATCCCGGTTACGGCGCGTTCGACGGCCGCGACGTCCGTGATGTCCCCCTCGAGAAACTCGACGGCGCCACCGAAGGGTGCCAGGTTCTCGCGCTTGCCGGTGCTGAGGTCGTCCAGGACCCGCACGGAGTGACCCTCGGCCAGCAGCCGGGCCACGGTGTGGGAGCCAATGAAGCCGGCACCGCCGGTCACGAGGACGCGCATGTCATCACCTCTGGATCGTTCCGGTCGGGCATGCCACGGGCTTGCAGACGCTCGCCACGCGCTCCGAGCCTGGGCCGCAAGAACCGGGCCCAGACATCCCGCATGTTACCTTGAACAAGCAGGATCTTCGAACGAAAGGCCACCGCGTGTCCAAGACCTCGGCTCCGTCCGTCCCGGCAGCTCTCCTCAGCCCCGGGAAACCCCGTCGTCTCTGGCGCCTCATCCCCGTCGTCGGGCTCTTTGTGGGCATCCTGTTGCTCTTCTTCTACCGGTGCATCTTCCTCGGAGAGATCCTCTCTCCTGCCGCGATGCTCCGAGACTGGGCCCCGTGGGCCCCCAGCGTCCACGGCGGTACGTTCAACGGTCTGCGGAGCGACGACGTCTTCCTCGCCTATCCGCTGTATGCCTCGCACTACGAGGCCCTGCGCCAGGGGCACATCCCGTTCTGGGACCCGTGGAAGCTGGGGGGGACGCTCGGAGGCATGGCCTGGGTCAGCATCGGTCAGATCCTGTACCCGCCCGCCTGGGTGTATCTGCTGGGCCAACCGGGACCGATGACCGTCTTCTATGCGATCGCCCGCCTGCTCGTCGGCGGCCTCGGGATGTTCGCCTGGATGCGCACCCTGGAGGTCTCGCGGACGGGGGCCATCCTCTCCGGCATCGCCTTCATGCTGACGGGATCGAGCATCGTCTGGCTGTCCTCGCCGGTCCCGTCCGTCATGGTCTTCCTCCCGTGGGCCCTGATGGCCCTGGAGTCCTGGCTCCGGCGTCCCGGCTGGCTTCCGGCCGCAGGACTGTCGCTGGCGGTGGGTTCCCAGTTCCTCGCCGGGTACGTGGCCCAGTCGTTCGTCTTTTGCGTGACGCTGGCCTTCGTGACCCTCATCCGGCTCATCCAGATCCGATCCGGGCTGTCGACCGGAAGCTGGCTCGCTCGCCTCGGAGGCCTGATCGGCGCCGGCCTCGCGGGAATCGCCGTGGGCTCCTTCGGCATCCTGCCTTCGCTGGCATCCCTGTCAGGCAGCGCCATGTCGGCCAGGAACACCGCCTCCGACTGGCTCCCGCCCACGGTCGCCCTCCAGTACCTGGACCCCGACATCCTGGGGAATCCCGTCCGGGGCACCTGGTGGTACGGCTCGAACTACTGTGAACTGGTCTCGTACATCGGGATGCTCCCCCTGTTTCTCGCCGTCCTGGGTCTGGGTGGCCTCCTGAAGGACCGTCGTGTCCTGCCCCTCGCTCTGCCATTCGGGATCTTCGCGGGTTTCGTGTACGGCATCCCGGGCATTCACGCCCTGGCCCACCTGCCGGGCTTCTCGCAGGCCGCCCCCGCACGCTGGACCGCCCCCATGGCCCTGCTGATGGTCGCGCTCGCGGGTCTGGGCTGGGATCGCATCCAGCAGACCCCGCGCCTCCTGCTCCGGACCTGGCTGGCCTGGATGGCCACGACCGCCACGATCCTGGGCCTGGGAATCCACCACGTGTGGCCCGATCTCGTGCGGACGGGCACGACGCGTCAAATCCTCGAAAGCCTCGGGTTCCCGCTCGGGGTATTCCTGCTGGCCACGCCAGCCATCCTGATGGCCGCCCGTCACGGAGCCGTGAGGCGTGGCCATGCGATCGCCCTGGGAACGGTCCTCGTGCTGGACCTCGGCTACTTCGGCGCAGGCTTCAACCCGACAGCCGAGACCTCGACGTTCTACGTCCGGACCCCGGGAATCACTCACCTCATGGCGGACCGTGACGCGGGCCGACTGCTTGCCTACGAGAGCGTTTTCATGGGCGACACGGGCAGTCTCTACGGCCTGCAGGGGCTCACGGGCTATGACATCCGGGGCGATCGGGCCTGGCAGGCCTTCCTCTACCAGGCCGGGAACCGCTCACTCTCGCCTGCCCAGGCCGTGACGGCCAACGCCTTCCTCCAGGCCACGACGGGGACCGGCTCCGCGGCCGTGAACTCACTCGTCCTGAACGTCTCCCCGGAATCTCCGCTGCTCGACCTCGCGAGCGTCCGTCACCTCGTGATGCCCCCGGATGCCGCGCATCGCGGTCTGGGGCCGTTCGCCTACCAGGGTCCGGATTGCCTCGTGCGAGACAATCCACACGCCCGCCCCTGGGCCTGGTGGACGCCGGATGCGCGTCTCATGCCCGACGACGAGCAGACCTACGATCGGCTGCGATCATCCCCGCGCGGCGGTCCGGACGAGGCCCTGCTGGCTACCGTCCCCGCCCCGGGGACGTCCCTCGACAACGACGGGACAGGCTCCGTGCGGATCCTCGATCGCGACCCGGGCACGATGCGACTCGAGACCAGTGGAACGTCGTCCGGATTCGTGATGCTCAGTGACCGGCATGACCCGGGCTGGCGCGTCACGATCGACGACCGAGCGGCAGAGGTCCTGCGGGCCGACGCGGTCTTCATGGCGATCGCCGTCCCGGCAGGCAAGCACCGGATCGCGCTCGACTTCCGGCCCCCCCTGGTGGTCACGAGTTTCTGGACGTCGCTTCTCGGTCTGATGTGGGTCGGGGGGGTGGTGCTGGTGCTGGGGAGCCGTCGGCTGCTGGCTCGCGGTCGGTCCAGACCACCAGAGCCCCCACCGCTCCGGCCAGAAGGAGCATGAGGAGGCTGAGGAATCCCACGGCGAGTGCCTCGGCCGCCGGCACTCCGGCACGGCCGAGAAAGTAGACGAGCGCACCTTCGCGGAGGCCCAGGCCGTTGACGGACACCGGAAGACTGCCGATGAGCACCATCACGGGCACGAAGCCCATCACGTAGGCTGCGGGGACGTCGAGACCGAGCGACCGGCAGATCCAGACGTGCATCAGGGCATTGAGCACCTGCATGACGAGGGCCATCAGATACAGGGTCCCGGTCCGGCGCGCTGCCCCCGGCGCGACGAAGGCCTCGAGGACCGATGCCAGGCCGGGGAGGCGTCCCACGAGGCGCGACAGGGGGGTGCGGGTCAAGAGGAGCGGCATGAAGAAGGGCACGGTGCCCGCGAGGGACACGGCCACCAGCGTGGGCATGGAAACGGCCTGACGCAAGGCCGGCAGCCCCAGGACGGCCCCTCCTGCCGCGACGAGCAGGGCGTGCAGGGAGAGAAATCGATCGACGATCACCGACCCCACGGACCCGGCGGTCCTGCCCGAGCGTCGGGCGAGCTGATAGGCCCGGACGGCATCCCCGCCGAAACTCGAGGGCAGGAACGTGTTGAAGAACATCCCGACGAGATGCGCCCGTGCCGTGACCGCGAGCGAGGCATGTACGCCCTGCAAGGCATTCGCGGCCTGCCACTTGAGAATGGCCAGGGCCTGGATCCCGGCCCACAGACCGATGGCGGCCAAGAGCCAGGCCGGCTGCACCCGGGTGAGGACCCCGGCGACCCGGGCAGGGTCCGCGACCCGCAAGATGAACACCACCGCCACGGCCGTGACGGCGAGTTGCAGGCCGCGCTTCCAGGGCACTGCCACGGCTAGTCCTTGAAAGCCAGATCCCGGGCCGAGATCGGGAACCGGTCGAACCAGGACCAGACCTCGCGACTCGAGACGACCCGGGTGGCCATGATCGCCCTTCGCTGCCGGAGCAGGTCGGGAAGGTGCAAGAGGGTGTCGCGGTAAGCCCGGAACAGGATCCCGGCCAGCCCTGTCGCGGGTGCTTCCCGGGCGAAGCCGCCCGAGGCCCCCTTGCCGCGGACGAGCGCCACGGCCTGGAGCAGGTAGCGCCAGAACGTGAAGAACGGGCTCAGCAGCAACATGCGCCTGGGGAAGGTCCGCACCCGGAAGTACAGATGGTTGCGCTCGACGAGGTACGCCTTGAAGCTCGAATAGCGCCCCGCGGTGCGCGACCCGTGATGGTGGACGATGGACGTCGGCACGTACCAGCAGCGATCGCCCGCGAGACGCGCCCGGAAACCGAGGTCGACATCCTCGTGATAGGCGAAGAAATCACGCGCGAAGAAGCCGACCCGGTCGAGGAGTTCCCGCCGGAACAGGGCGCCGCAGCCGCTCGGGGCGAACACCTCGCAGGCGGTGTCATGCGCGGAGACGAGGTCCCCGTGGCCATACCCGCGGGACATCCCGTCCCGGTACAGGGCGATCCCGATGGTATCGAGCCGCCCGGGATCCGACAGGACCCGGATCTGACTGGCGAACATCCCGTAGCCGGGGAAGGCATCGGCCGCCCGGACGAGTTCCTCGAGCCACCGGTCGTCGACCACGGTGTCGTTGTTGAGGATCACGATGTCGCGTCCCCGTGCGACCCGCAGGCCCTCGTTGTTGCCCTCGGCGAATCCGAGATTCTTGCCGGTGGAGACCAGGCGGTGCCGGCCCTCCCAGCGGGTCTGCATGAACTCCCAGGAGCCATCAGACGATCCGTTGTCGATGAGGATGAGCTCGAAATCGCGGTAGGTCTGGTTCTCGACGGCCTGCACGCAGGCCTCCAGGAACTCGCGACCGTTGAAGTTGAGGACCAGGATCGAAACGCGCGGGTCGGCCATGAATCAGCGCGTCGAGGCCTCATCGAGCACGCGATCGCGCGTGGCATGCTCGAGAAGGGCAACCTTCTGGGCCAGGTTCTTGAGCTGACTGGTCAGGCGGGACACCCGGATGGCGTAGTGCAGCGAGATCGCCATCAGGAAGACCAGCGCGAAGAAGAAGAAGATGGACGAGGGATAGACCGAGCCCAGCAAGCGCGTGAGCCAGACCAGCACCTCGAAGAACACGGTCATCAGGACGATGGTGATCCCGGTGAGAAACCACAGGACCGAGTACTCCTCGCGGAGCCGGCGCGTGCGCACGAGCTCGAAGACGATGCC
>JBIIHZ010000167.1:0-5252 GCA_044235265.1 Candidatus Sericytochromatia bacterium | reverse complement strand
AAGCCCCCATTCACGTTCACAAGTCGTTGAAAGGGTTATCCGGAGGGCAAGAAGGATGAACGGTTATGGTGGCATTATGCACGGATCAAGTTTCGGCAAATCTTGACCGAGAGGTTCAGGACGAAGGGCGCCGCCCCGTCCGCTGGCCCGCTCGCATGAAATCGAGGGTGATGCGCGTCAGCAGTCGGATGGAGCCCGCATCCGGGTTGTTGTGCTTGCTGAGCATGGGATGACCGATGGTTTCGAAATCGTACCAGCCGTGCCGCGTGTCACCACCCGCCAGGTCGTAGGCCCGGAAGAACTGCCGCCGGCTCGCCGCACGATCGCCCCGGGACGTGATCCACTGGACGGGGACCGCCAGGCCCCGGAGCGACTCGGTGACCGCACGCCCGTAGCATGAGAGAGCGTAGATGCCCCCCACCGTGTGTTTCCAGTGTCCGGGACCGTCGGGAGGCCCCTCTCCCCAGTCGTGCGGGATCGCCTCCAGGACGCGGCTGGCCTGCCCGAAGGAGAAAAAGTCCAGCCCCTCGAAGGCGCGGAAGATCCCGTCGGCACGGGCATCCTGGGTCCCCAGATAAGGGGACATCGCCACCACGCGCTGGACCTCGGGGTGGTGCGCCGCGATGTCGAGGGCGACGGCGGCGCCCCCGCTGAGCCCCACGAGCTGGATGGGCCCCAGCCCGCGAACGTCCCGGAAGACCTGCTCGGCGAAGGCGTGGTAGCGGGTCCGCTCTCGCGGCCCGACCATGTGCGAGGAGTCGGGCACCCCGTCGACGGTCCGGTACCCGTGGCCCTCGAGCCGGGGGATGTAGACGTGCTTGCCCTGGGCGAACACGAGGGGCGCCAGCTCGTCATACTGGTAGGTGCCTGCAGACCATCCGTGCAGCAGCACGACGACTCCCTTGCCGGTGGGTCGCGGTTGCAGCATCAGTCGGGTCCGCGTGCCCTCCTGCAGGGGCAAGGCGGCATCCGAGACCACCCGGGCCTGCAGGCGGGCGATCGCCTCCCGTGCGGCCGTATCCCGCCCGGAGGTGGTTTCTGCCTGCGCCGGAAGGTCACGAGCAGACAGGCCGAGACCGAGGACGGCGAGAAGCAAGACCGGAAAACGCATGGAAGATCCCTCGCTGGTGCTACGGAGTGGATGGACGCACGGAGGAGGAAGCCGCCTGGCCCGAAGGCGACCGCGGAGTCACGACCAGTTCCCGGTAGGTGGTGGTGGGGTCGGGTTCCCGCGAGAACGCGACGCCCGGGAGTTCCCCCAGCACGATCTCGGCCGTGGTGTGCACCGGGTTACCCGGAACGAGATGGCCCCCGAGGGTTCGACCCTCGGCATCCGAGACCGCGAGATGGACATGCGCACCCTCGCGCGTCACGGTCCCGGAGAGGCTCACGATCTCGAAGCTGCCCTCGAGATCGGTGGGTTCCGGGCGGTCCGCGAAACGGAGACGCAGGTGTCGGACGCTTCCGACCGCCGAGAGCACGCATCCTGCTCTGAGGTCGCGCAGGCGGGCCTCCGCGACCAGACCTTCGAGCAGGTCTTGACCCGGTCGAAGCCGGAAGGCATGTGCCTCGAGCCCCGGTGCTGCCAGGACCGGAGCGACGGAGGCCAGCCCGAGGCCGCACGCGATCGCCCCGGATCGCCAGAGGGACTTCACGGCATCGGTCCCTCGTCGACCAGCACGGCCTGGCCGTCCACCTGCGCTTCCCCCCGCTGCCAGACGGGCCTCAGGCGTTCGTCGAACGCGAAGGTGAACCGCACGGGCACCTGCTTCCCGAGGGCGCGCCGGGCCGTCGGGCCGACGAGTCCCACCCGCGCAGGCACCCCGAGGCCCGCGAGTTCGGACGGCCACACGCGTCCCGTCACGTGGCCTCCTGCTTCGCGGATGTCCGTGAGGAGGGGGGCCCCGTAGGCCTCTTCGAGGACGGCACCGGCCAGTTCGGCGGCGCGCTCGAAGGGGAGACGCTCGGGAACCGATTGCTGCCAGGCCGCCACGCGCTCGAGGTGCGCCCTGAGCTTGCCGGCATGGGCCACCACGGCGGCATCGTAGCTGTCCCGGGCCTCCTGGACGCGCCGGGTGTAGGTTTCGGGATCGTCGCGGCCATCCTCGTACACCAGGGAAGGAGGTTCGGGGCGCTCCCGGTCGATCCGGGCCCGATCCTGCTCGATCCAGGCCGGGCGCATCTTCAGCCGGGCCAGTTCGGCCGCGAGACGCTGCTCGAGTCTGCTCTGGAAGGCTTCCGGCAAGAACGGCAGGCGCCTCACGGTGATGGCACCATCCTCTCCGCCGACCAGCAGAGAACCACCGTCGGGGGAGAAGGCCACGCTTCGTACCGGCCCTGCCGCGGTCCAGGTGGCGACGGGCGCCTCGCCACCCGCCTCGAAGGCAAGAATCTGCCCCCCCTGGCAGCCCCCCACCACCCGGCGACCATCCGACGAGATCGCCACGGCCAGCACGGCCGAAGGACAGGTCCAGCGCGCGAGGACCTCGTTCGTCTTCGCCTGCCGGAGCACCACCGTGCGATCCGCGGCACCCGACACCAGACGCAAGCCATCGCCACTCACGGCCACCGACCAGACGGCATCCTCGTGCGCGCCCTCGAGGAGGACCCGATCGGTCTCGAGATCCCGCCACACGACATTTCGCTCGCGTGACCCCGTCAGGAGCTTCCGGCCATCCGGCCCGAAGGCCACGTCGAAAATGGTCCCCTCCACCTCCCACTCGAGCTCCTTCTTGCCCGTGGCCAGGTTGAAGCGCGTCATGCGGCGATCGGCCGAGGCCGTCACGAACGTGCGACCATCCGGGGCCACGGCGGCCCCGTTGACGGGCGAGCCATGGCGCCAGACCCGTACCATGCTGCCGTCACGAGCCTCGCGCAACACGGCCTGCCGATCATCCGAGGTCGTCAGGACTCGGCTGCCATCCGGCGTGAACTGGACGCTGGAGACGGGCGATCCCTGCGACCACTGCTCGAGGACCTCCCCGGAACCCGCATCGCGGATCTGGACGGTGCCGTCGCCACAGCCGAGGACGAGGCGTTTCCCGGCAGGATCGAACGTCGCGTCGAAGATGGGCGGTCCGACCTTCCAGCTGCGGGTGAGGCGCTCCAGCGAGGCGGCGGCACTTCCGGGTGCCGGCCAGGTCCACGAGGGAGGCGTCTCCGCGGAAGTGGCGGCCGGCGAGAATACCAGACCCGAGAGCAGGCACGTGAGGGCGAGCAGCGACGCCATTCGGCGAGACGTCATGAGGGATTTCCTTTCGGGCACGACGAAAACGTTGTACCCGTCTCGCGCTCACTCGATGTCGACGGGAATGCGCAACTCGAGGACCGAATCGACGGGCTGGCCTTCCCGCAACGCCGGCCGAAAGGTCCATCGCCCGAGCGTACGGAGCAGGAAGCGGTCCAGGAGCACGTCACCGGTTCCCCGCGTGAGTTCGACCTGGACGGTGCCGGAGGCCGGGATGGTGAACCGGGCCCCCGCCAGGGCATGCACGGAGTTCATCCGGAGCGATTCGGGCCAGTCGGGTTCCGGGCGCTGCAGGGGCAATGCGGCACGGGTCTCGCGGGCCCAGCCCGACCCATCGCCTCCGGGTTCGCCGACGGTTACCGGGTCGGCCAGGGTATCCGTGGAGACGTCGCGAGGTCCACCGGCCGGCGTCTCGTCGGAGGGAACCCGCGACTCGGGAAGGTTATCCGGCCCAGGCTCCCCCTCTGGAGGGGCGACGGAATCCGGCTGCTCGACGAAGCTCGGGGATGCCTCCCTCTCCTCGACGGGAAGCGATGCGTGCGCGTGAACGGGCGACGCGCCGGTCGGCGGAGCGAGATGCACGGCGCGCATGACCGGATGCAGGTGCTCGTGGTCGTGCGGCCGGGGCCGGAAGCGCGGCCGTGCGGGCTCCGGGCGGACAGGGGCAGGACGCGTTTCAGCGAGCTCCGGCGGCGCGACCTCGATGAACCGGGTCTCGATCGGAGACGAGGGCTTGACCTGCGCGGTCATGCGGTCGAGGCCAAGGGCGAGGACGATCGTCGCGAGGGCAACGATGCCGACGGATTCGAGGCCTTCGAGCAGCCAGATGCCCCAGGTCGGTCGGGGTCCCTCAGGGAGCATGGTCCACCGCGACGAGGAAGTGCTCGACACCGGCCGCCCGGGCCGCGAGCATGGCGCGCGTCACGAGGCCGTGGGGTGCAGCCTCGTCGGCCCGGACGACCAGCGATGGGTCATCTCCCACCAGGCGGGGGCGCAACTCGCTGGCCAACCGCTCGAGCGGGACCGTGACGTCCTCGACCTGGACGCGGGCGTCGCGCGTGATCGTCATCGTGAGAGGCAATTCGGTGCGGGCGACCTCGGCACGCCCCCGGGGCAAGGTCACGGGAAGGCCATGCAGGTGATGCATCGAGAGGCTCGCGAGCATGAACGTCGCGAGCAGGAAGAACATGACGTCGATCATCGGGATGATCTCGATGCGCCCTTTCGGAGCCAGGCGCGAGCGTCGCAGCTTCAAGACCGGCCCCCGGCGGCGAGACCGGGCCCCCGTGACGCCTCGCTCTCCAGCCGTACCTCGTCGAGGATCCGGCTGGCCAGCACCTCCATGCGGTCCATCAGGCGCGCATGCCGGCGAGAGGCCAGGTTGTAGCCGAACAGCGCCACGAGGGCGACCACGAGGCCCACGGCCGTCGCGATGAGCGCCTCGCCGACGCCCGCCGAGACGCCCATCGGGTCGACCTGCCCCGCGCTGCCGAGCAGCCGGAAGCTGCCCATCATGCCCGTGATGGTCCCGAGGAGACCGACCAGAGGCGCGGCCGTCACGAGGGTCTCCAGCAGCCAGAGCCCGCGCGTCAGCTCGCCCTCGAGGTCACTGACGGCTTCCTGCGTGCGGCTCTCGCGGTACCAGCCCGGTTGATCGCGCACGGCGAGCACGGCCAGGAGGAACGTGGCCACGGGATGATCGGGGCCGAGAGCGCGCAGGTCACGCTCGAGGGCCGCCCAGTCGAGCGGGCGGGCATCGAGACGGGCCAGCACGGCGTCCGGCAGGCGCGACAGGCGACCGAGCACGCGACCGCGGTCGAGCATCAGGCCCACGGCCAGGACGGCCATGACGAGGAGGGGAGCGATCGCCGGTCCCCCGCGGACGAGCAACTGGATGACGGGCTGGAAGATGGACACACGGACCTCGCGAAAAAGGGAGGGAAGCCCCCCCGACATCCCCCCAAGGTAGCGTAACGCGCGGAACCGGGCGTCAGAACGACTGCGA
>JBIIHZ010000166.1:0-5268 GCA_044235265.1 Candidatus Sericytochromatia bacterium | reverse complement strand
TGCTGCTGGCGTTCGCCATGAACAGCGCCCCCTGAGGGGCGAGGGTCCAACTTTCCCGCATCTGCAAGAGGGACACCTGCCGCGGCAGGTGTCCCTCTCGTTTCTCACACCTGTCGACCCCAGTGCCTGACGGCGGCGGCCGAAAGGCACTAGGCGGAGACGGCCCCCCGCAGGCCCAGTCCCGGGAGCAGGGGCTGCTCGGGGCCGCGTCGCATCGTCTCGATCATGTCGAGGATGAAGCCGAAGTCGTGATAGCTCTCGACGAAGTCGAGGTCATCCGCCGGGAGGACCAGCTTGGGGGAGAGGTCGAAATCGGCCACCCATTCCTCGTACAACTCGTTGAGCTGTTCGAGGTACTCGCGGGGAATGCTCGCCTCGTAATCGCGCCCGCGCTTGGCGATGCGCCGCATGAGCGTGGGGACCGAGGCCCGCAGGTAGATCAGCAGGTCGGGCGGGGGAAACGTCGGAATGATGCCCTCGTAGATGCGCAGATACGTCCGGTACTCCCGCTCCGTCATCAAGGAGGTCCGGTACGCATTTTGCGCGAAGATGGCCGCATCCTCGAAGACCGAGCGGTCCAGGATCGCCGGGCGCCCGGATTCGATCACCCGCCGGTACGTCTCGACGCGCGTCGACAGGAAGTAGGTCTGCAGGTGGAAGCTCCACCGCGGCATGTCCCTGTAGAAATCGTCCAGATACGGGTTGTCGTCCACCGACTCGAACCAGGGCACGTACTGGAGCTGGTCGGCCAGCCATCGTGAGAGTGACGACTTGCCACAACCGATGTTGCCGGCGATCACGATGACCTGGGGCCTGGGGGCGACGTTCATCCGGAGTCCTCGGTGGGTGGCAGCGGGCGCAAGCACCATCATACCTCCGGAGGCTGGGCTGGAACGACCACGCGAAGCGCTTTCGGACGGATCTGGATCGAGACCGGAAGAAAGCCGGCGGAGTCACCGTCGAGCTGGTAGGGGACGCTCCTGGAGGCCTCGATCCGGATGTCGCGGGCCTTGACGATCTCGAACGGCGCGAAGCGCTTGCCGCGCCCCGAGAAGATCCGGAAGATCCCCACGGGCACGCGCCACCATTCGCGGGCCGAGAACCAGCAGACGTCGAAGAGGCCGTCCTTCACGGAGGCCGTCTCGGCCAGCACGGCGCTGCTTCCCGCATAAAGCCGCGTGTTGGCGACCACGAGAAGATAGACCAGTCTCCGCACGGGGCGGGCGCCATCGAGGCGGATGCGCATCCGCGTCGTGCGATGCACCAGGAACGACTGGAGGCCTGCCAGGGCGTAGGCGACCTCTCCCGCGATCTTCTTGATCTCGGGCCACATCGTGCGCGTGATCATGGCGTCATAGCCGATCCCGACCATGAGCGTGAACACGCGTCCGTTGGCCACCCCGACGTCGATGGCGATCGCGCGCCCCGTCAGCGCGACGTGCAGGGCCTCGTCGAGGTCGGCGGGGATGCCCAGCTCGTTGGCCAGGATGTTCACGGTGCCAGCAGGCAGGATGCCCAGTTCGACCGGAGGGTCGACGATCGCCTGGACGACCTCGTTGATCGAACCGTCGCCGCCCATCACGATGATCCGCCGTGCGCCGCGTGCACCCGCTTTGCGGGCCCGTTCCGTGAGGTCGCCGGGGCCCGTGCTGGTCTCGATCTCCACCTGCCAGCCGGCCTGCTCTGCCCGCTCCTGGATGACGGCGGGCGTGAGGCTCCGGGTTCGGGTGGGACCCGACGTGGGGTTGATGAGGATGACGAGCAGAGGCTGGGTGGACATCGCCTCCATGATGGGACATGGCCTGTCCGATTGCCACCCTGCGTGTCCTTGGCATTCCCCGGGTCCGCGGGTACAATGCCCGCACGCTCGGTCCGGATCGATGTCGCTTCTCGAGCGTCAACCCCCGGGGATGTCCTTCCCTCAACCTTCCAGGAGACCTTGACTCCCATGTTTCAACTCATCCCGCGCGAGGAGTCATTCTTTGACCTCCTCGAGGCCTCGGCCAAGAACGTCATCGACACGGCCCGTCTCCTGCGCGACATGGTCGAGGATTATCGCAACGTCCCGGAGCGCTTCCAGAAGATCCGCGACACGGAGCATGCCGGTGACCGGATCACGCACCAGCTCATGGACAAGCTGAACCGGACCTTCGTGACGCCCATCGATCGCGAGGACATCCACAGTCTCGCCTTCGCACTCGACGACATCGTCGATTCCATCGAACTCGTCGCGGACCGTTTCCTGCTCTACAAGATCGACCGTCCCACGGCGATGACCATCTCCCTGGTCCGGATCCTCGTGCGTTGCTGCGAGGAGATCCACGCGGCGATGTCGCTCCTGCGCTATCCCAAGCGCATCAAGGAGATTCTCGACCACACGATCGAGATCAATCGCCTCGAAAACGAGGGCGACCAGCTTTCCCGTGCCGCGCTGGAGCGCCTGTTCGATGGCCCCCAGGACTCGCCTCAGGCGGTGCTCGAGATCGTGAAGTGGAAGGAACTGTACGGCGTCCTCGAAGACGCGATCGATTTCACCGAGGACGTCGCCGATCGCCTCCATGGAGTGGTGATCAAGAATGCCTGAAACCGTCATCCTCGTGGTGATCGTGGTCTTTCTCGCGCTCGCCTTCGATTTCATCAACGGCTTTCACGACACGGCCAATGCCATCGCGGCCTCCGTCTCTACCGGAGTGCTCACTCCCCGGCAAGCCATCTTCATGGCGGCCACGCTCAACCTGGTGGGGGCCACGCTCATCGGGACGGCCGTGGCCAAGACCATCGGCAAGGGCATCATCGATCCCGCCATCGTCACCCAGCCTCTCGTCGTGGCCGCGCTGGTCTCGGCGATCGCCTGGAACCTCATCACCTGGTACTGGGGGCTGCCTTCCAGCTCGAGCCACGCCCTCATCGGCGGCGTCGTCGGTGCCGGCGTTGCCAGTCACGGTTTCGGCGCGATTCACTGGGTCGGTCACAAGGGGGTCTCCGAGATCTTCGAGAGTCTGGTCTTTTCTCCGCTCCTGGGATTCGTCCTGGCATTTTCGATGGTCGTCCTGCTGCTGAATGCCTTCCGGCACTTCATGCCCAACAAGGTCCGGGACATCTTCCGCGTCGGTCAGATCTTCGCTGCGGCCTTCATTTCATTCAGTCACGGCTCGAACGATGCCCAGAAGGCCATGGGAATCATCACCATGGCTCTGGTGTCCGCCGGTTACCTTCATGATTTCATCGTCCCGACGTGGGTGATGTGGGCCTGTGCGCTCTCGATCGCCGTCGGAACCGCCTCGGGTGGCTGGAAAATCATCAAGACGATGGGCACCAAGATCGTGAAGTTGCAACCCCTTCAGGGCTTCGGAGCCGACCTGTCTTCTGCCATCATCATCTCGACTGCGTCGCAACTGGGGCTACCCGTGAGCACGACGCACGTGGCGGCGGGCTCCATCATGGGGGTGGGGTCGACCCGCAGATTCAGTGCCGTGCGGTGGGGGGTGGCGGGAAACATGCTCCTCGCCTGGGTCTTCACGATTCCCATCACCTCGACTCTTGCCTACGTGACGTACTGGTTCGTCCTGTACGTGCTTGCCTGGTTTCATCGCTGATCCCCTCGCACCCTGTGCCCGCTTGCGACCCGCCCCGACGTCCGGGGCGGGTCGTTCGCTGTGCACGACGGGACTGGCACGGGTTGCCTTGTGTCGGCCTGGTGGCGATGCTAGGGTGTCCCTGCGACCCGTGAACGTCGCATCCGGGGCCTCGACTCGTTCGACTGCCGTCCAGCCGCATCCTTTCGACCTGACCCGAATCTGACCGTCCTTGCCGGGCCACGCACGCGGTCGCGAGCCGTGAAAGGAGCCAGGTATGGTCGGAAACAAACCGGGTCCCGCCAAGGGCGATCCCCGCATGGTCGAGGCGGGACGCCGAGGCGGTCAGACGGTCAAGGAAGAGCGGGGTCGCGAGTTCTTCCAGCAGATCGGCAAGAAGGGGGGCCAGGCCACCAAGGCCAAGTACGGGCCCGAGTTCTTCTCGAGCATCGGCCGCAAGGGAGGCGAGGCCGTCAAGAAAGAGCGGGGCATCGAGTTCTACTCGAGCATCGGTCGCAAGGGGGGATCCTCGACCCGTGCCACCCGCCGGAAGGCTCCTCCCAAGGCGTGATCCCGGGGGAGGCCGGCTTCCACCGGACAGCTGGCCTCCCCAGCGGAACGATTCGCGTAAAGCACCACGTTCGCTGCAGATCCGGTAAAATGCGACGGTTCACCCCGATCGCACCAGGAGCAGCGCGTGACACTCACCGACCTCACCGCCCATCAGCTCGCCGGACGCCTCCGTGCACGCGAGATCTCGTCCGTCGAGGTCACCCGGGCCTTCCTCGACCGGATCGAGACTCTCGAGCCGCGTGTGGGCGCCTTCGTGACCCTCACCCCCGACCAGGCCCTGGAGCAGGCCAGGGCCATCGATGAGCGGCGCGCCCGGGGTGAAGATCTTCCGCTTCTGGCGGGTGTCCCGATGGCCACCAAGGACAACCTCTGCACCCGCGGCGTGCGTACCACCTGCTCGAGCAAGATGCTGGCCGAGTTCGTGCCCCCTTACGATTCGACGGCCTATCGGCGTCTCGTCGAACACGGCCTCGTCAGCGTCGGCAAGACGAACCTCGACGAGTTCGCGATGGGCTCTTCCACCGAGAACTCCGCGTTCCATCCGACTCGCAACCCGTGGGACCTGGAGCGTGTCCCCGGAGGGTCGTCCGGGGGCAGCGCGGCTGCCGTCGCGGCCCGCTTCGCCCCGCTTGCCACGGGGTCGGACACGGGGGGCTCGATCCGGCAGCCGGCGGCGCTGTGTGGCCTGGTGGGGATGAAGCCCACCTACGGGCTCGTCTCCCGGTATGGCCTGGTGGCCTTCGCTTCCAGCCTCGATCAGATAGGGCCCATGACCCGGGACGTGCGTGACAATGCCCTGATGCTGCAGGCGATGGCTGGCCACGATCCGCTCGATGCCACCTCTCTGCCTCATGACGTTCCGGATCTGCTCTCCGGGTTGACCGGGGACCTCACGGGGGTCCGGATCGGGCTGATCGAGGAGCTCATGGGCGAAGGGATCCGTCCCGAGACACGGGAGGCCATCCTCGCCGCCGTGAAAGTCCTGCAGGACAGGGGAGCGATCGTCGAGCCCGTGAGCCTCCCGATGGCCCAGCATGGTATCGCGGCCTACTACCTGGTCGCCACGGCCGAAGCCTCCAGTAACCTCGCCCGTTATGACGGTGTGCGCTACACGATCCGG
>JBIIHZ010000165.1:0-5285 GCA_044235265.1 Candidatus Sericytochromatia bacterium | reverse complement strand
CGACCACAAAGGTCCCGTCAAGCTGGCCATCGCGGCTGATATCGCGTCCTCGAGCGCGACCCCGGCCTCGCGGATGGTGGTCTTCGGTGCGTCGACGTTCTTCTCGAACGGTCTGTTCGGTGCGTATGGCAACGGCGACCTGTTCCTGAACAGCGTCAACTGGACGGCCGACCAGGACAAGCTGGTCTCGATCCCGTCCAAGCCGAATGTTGACCGCTCGGTCAACCTGACGGGCATCGTGGCGCAGAGCGTCTGGATCTCGACGATCTTCGTGATTCCCGGTCTGCTGCTGGCTCTGGGTGGCTTCGTGTTCTGGCGCCGGAGGCTCGCCTGATCATGGGGGGCTGGAGAAACACGCTGATCCTCGTGGCGATCGCCGGCGGGATCGGGGCCTGGGCGTACTTCGTCGAGGCCAAGAAGGATGCACCGGCACCCGCGATCGAGGAGGTCACGCTCTGGGATCGCTCCCAGGACTCCTCGCTGAAGCGGCTGACCGTCAGTGACGACGCGAGTCGCTCCGCCGTCTACGTGCGGCTCGGCGAGAGTGACTGGCGCTACGAGCCCGACGCCTCGCGCTCGCTCGATACCTTCGGCTGGGACACTCCCTTCGGGAATGTTCGCAAGCTGGTGGCCGATCGCAAGATCGGGGATCGGGTCGAGAAGCTCTCCGATTTCGGGCTCGACAGACCTGTCCTGCGGGTCGCGCTCGGCTCGAAGGATCAGCCCCAGCAGGACTGGGTCGAACTCGGCTCCAAGGACGCCCTTGACGGGTCCACCTACTATGCGCGAACCAGCAAGGGCTCTGCCGTGTACCAGGTCGGGTCCTGGAAGGTCGATGGCTGGATGAAGCTCCTGTCGGCTCCGCCCATCGCCACCCCTTCCCCGCAGACGGCTGCTGCTCCTGCCGCCTCGGTATCCCTGAAGCCCTGACGGACCTCCGGGTTCCGGTCCACGTCCCCCCGTTTCCGGACGGGGGGACTTTTTCTTCGTCCAGATTTCAAGTGGTCTTGGAATGGGCTTTATCGAAAAGTCTGGCCCCCTCGCGATGACATGACCGTACGGTCGTCTGCAGGAGGGGGCCATGTCCGGAATTTCATCCCGTTTGCTCTCGTCCCTCGAGCGGGCTCCTATCGTCCGGAAGGCCCGCGAAACGGTGTCGTCGGCTGCCCGACACGTCACCGAGAGCGGCATCTCGCTGGCGCATGATGCCATGGTGCGTTCCCCTGCACTCGACCGGGCCGTGGGCCACCTCTCAGGCCCCATCGTCAAGCACCGCTTCAATGCGCCCCCCGCTCCTGGCGCCGCCACGGGGCCGCGCGCTCTGAGTGCCGAAACCATCGAGGAAGCCCGGGCGCTCATGGCCCATCATTTCAGGCCCGAGGAAGGCAAGGTCCTGGTGGGGATCGCCGGCACGGGACGCGAGACCGTGCATACATTCGTGGTTTCGGGTGTCCGGGACGACGGGGCGGTTCGCATCACCCAGGCACTCGCTCAGGTCACGGAGGTGCCCGAGGACCGGCGTGGACTCGGGGGAGCCGTGAGCGGTCTGCTCGATCGCTGGCTCGGGAACGCCCCCGGGCGCATGCAGGGCGTCGTCGAGGAGGACTGGGCCACCTATGCCCGTCGTTCGGGTCGGAACACCATCGCGCTGCTCCAGCTGGATGCCGATCCTCGCCGGGTGCAGGAAGCCCTCGAAGACCTGAAACGGTTATTGGGTAAGCCCTATGATCGGACCCTCCTGGCGAGTGAGATTCCCACCGCTGCCAGCCAGGCCGGCTTTTACTGCACCGAGGTCTCGTCGTGGTTCCTGAACCGGATCCGGCCCGGTACCGTCAAGCCCTCTCGCCTCATGGGGTATCCGGTCTACCAGGTCTCGGATCACATGCGCGCCACCGAGGTCCACGGTGGGCCCCTGAAGGTGCTCTACAATGGCGACGGTCGGCTGGATTTTCGGGCGCTTGACCCGTTTCCTCGCCAGCCGTGAGCGGGCAGGATAAACGCCTCAATAGCGGCTGATGCCGCGGTTCACGGATGGCCCGTGCGCGCGGGCTTCCTGTGACCGGATGTCGGTGCGCAAGGCGTGCTCCGTGTGCCGCCCTTTCGGGGCAGGCGGTGCCGACGGTGGGCGCAGAGGGGTCCTCGTGGCGCTTTCGGGCCGCGTGCCGAACACGTGCTGGCCGAAGCAGGTGCCGCAGAGATCCCGGACGCCGTTCGGTCGGAACAGTTTCCCGCAGCGCAGGCAGTTCGTCAGGGCCATCATCCACCTCCCCGGTCTCGGTCCCGAGTCGATGATCGGGTCATCGGGGCTGAACTTGAGAGCCCGCGCGCTTCGAGGTCCGTGACTCCCCTGGCTCGGTGTTCAGGGGGTGACGAGTTCCGGCACGAGGATCTCGGCGCCTCCCACGGCCTGGCAGGCCCAGAGCGTCGGTGAGCGGTCGAACTTCATCCGGTAAGCGGGGAGGATCGTGTTCTCGACCTCATCGCGGGCCTCCCGACGGGCGATCGCCACGCAGCAGCCTCCGAACCCCGCGCCCGTGAGGCGCGCTCCGAACACACCGGGCGTGTCCTGCAGCGAGCCCACGAGGTAGTCGAGTTCCGCGATCGAGACGGCATAGTCGTCCCTGAGGCTGCGATGGGATTCGTTCATCAGGGTGCCAAAGGCCCCGAGGTCACCGGCCTCGAGACAGCGCAAGGCCTGCTCGACGCGGGCGATTTCGCCGACCACGTGACGGGCACGCTTCAGGAGGGTGGGCTCGAGAGAATCACCGACCCGTTCCAGATCAGCCGGGGAAACGTCTCGCAGAGAGGCCAGGTCCACGCGGTCCAGGGCGAGGCCAAGCGCCTTCACGGCCTGCTGGCATTCCTGACGACGTCGGTTGAACTCGGAATCGACGAGCCCCCGGCGGACACCGGAATCGATCACCCAGACCTCGGCCTCGTGTGCGGCCAGGGGCAGCGGGAGGGCCCGGCTCTCGAGGGTCCGGCAATCGAGCCAGATGGCGTGGCCGGCCACGCCGGCACTCGAGGCGAACTGGTCCATGATGCCGCACTGGACACCCACGTAGTCGCACTCCGCACGCTGGGCGAGACGCGCCCGGACTCGCGGATCGAGCTTCAGATCGAACATGGAGGCGAGCAGCGTGGCCGTGGCCACCTCGACGGCCGCGCTGGAACTCAGCCCGGAGCCACGGGGCACGTTGCCCCACACGACGGCCTCGAAACCCCCGATCCGATACCCGGCCTGCTGAAGGACGTGCGCCACTCCGAGCAGGTAGTCCGACCAGTGGGCATGGCGTCCGGAACCCACCACGGGGGCCAGGTTGTCGAGGCTGCTCTCGTGCCGTTCGTCGCGATGCATCGCGTGGAGCACGATGCGCCCATCCTGTCGCGGGGCGCCCGCGAGGCCCACCCAGCGGTCGATCGCCATCGGCAGCACGTGTCCGTCGTTGTAGTCCGTGTGCTCGCCGATCAGGTTGACCCGGCCCGGGGCCCGGACGACGTGGGTCGCGCGGATACCCGCACGTTCCCGGAATGCACGTTCGAGATCGATCACCGTCTATCCTCCGCTGCGTCGTGGACCAGCCGTCCGTCCATCCAGGTCGCCCTCACGTGGAGGTCGTCCGTGAACCAGACCAGGTCTGCTCTCTTGCCTGGCTCGATCGAGCCGATATCCGTCAAGCCTGCCGAACGGGCAGGGGTCTCGCTCGCCATCCGGATGGCCGCGACGGCGTCGAGACGCATCCAGTCCCGGGCATGGCGCAAGGCCCGGTCGAGCGTCAGGATGCTCCCCGCTATCGTGCCGTCCGGCAGGCGGGCCACCCCGTCCCGGATCAGGACCTGGCGATCGCCGAAGGCATGCAGGCCTGGCGCGAGGCCCGTTCCAGGCAACGCATCCGAGACCAGGGCGGTGCCCGTATCGCCCTTGCATCGCGCCACGATCTCCAGCACGAGGGGATGGACGTGGATCCCGTCGGCGATCACCTCGCAGGTGAGCGCGTCGATCGCGAGGCCCGCTCCCACCACCCCGGGCTCCCGGTGGTGAACGCCGCGCTGCGCGTTGCACAGGTGGGTCACGCGGGTCGCCCCGTGAGCCACCGCAGCCTGGACCTGTTCGAGGGTGGCGTCCGTGTGACCCACCGAGACCACGATGCCCAATCCGACCAGGCGAGACGTCAGCTCGAGGGCTCCCGGCAGTTCGGGCGCGAGCGTCACGATCCGGATCGCCTCGCCATACCTGGCCAGGACCTCCCCCAGCACCGGGTCGTCCGGTGGTGCCAGGAATTCCGGTGGCTGCGCTCCGACATGACGCGGGGAGAGGAAGTTGCTCTCGAGGTGGGCGCCTGCCACCCGCGCGGCACCCTGCGCGGGTTCACGCATCCGGGTGGCGACCGCGTCCAGGACGCGTGCGAGGTCGGGGGCCGGGCAGGCGAGCGTCGTCGGAAGCCAGGTCGTCACGCCGTGGCGCACGAGAAAGCGGGAGACCGTGTCGAGTGCCTCGGTCGACCCCTCCATCACGTCGCGTCCCAGGGCACCGTGGATGTGGGATTCCACGAGGCCAGGTGCGAGCAGACCCTCGTCGGGCAGGTGCTGGACGTCCGGTGCATCTGCGGGGGGCTCACCGAGGGCGACGATGCGGCCGTCCCGGATCTGTATGGCCGTGCGCACCGGTCCACCGGGCAAGGCCAGCGGTGGCCCCGAGAGCCAACCTTCCACCTGCGGTGTCAGGGGGGGAGTCACGGAGTCTCCTCGATCGCGAACTCGATCGTCCATCGATGGAGGTCGCCGGGTTCGAGCCAGCGGGCGGTGCCCGTGAGCGTCACCGCCTCGTCGAGGCCATCGACCCCGCCCCAACCCGGCTCGATGCCGAGATTGGCATACGGAGCCGCACCGGGTACTCCGGCCCATCCCCCCTGGTTGATCCACAGCCCCAGGTGCGGCAACTCGGCCGGGTCCCATCGCACGACCAGCCGGGAGCGCGAGCCGGGATGCGAGAGCACGACCCGGCCCGTTCGCGGAGCGTCTCCCCAGACCTTGACGGCGTTCCGCGCGCGGGGATCCAGCCTCGACAGGTCGAGGGTGCCGAGCCAAGGCCACGTGAAGGCGTCCCCCGGTCGGGTGCCGGAGGGTGGCGAACCCCCTGAAACGTTGGGCGCGAATCCCGGCTCGATCTCGAGCCGCATTCCGGGTTCGATCGCGAAGAGCGGATGGATGCAGTAGACGGTGGGAAGGGGAACCGTCCCGTGCGCGAGGAGCGTGTAGGACAGTCGCAGGACGGCGGGGTCGTC
>JBIIHZ010000164.1:0-5310 GCA_044235265.1 Candidatus Sericytochromatia bacterium | reverse complement strand
GGAGTGGCAGGGCCAGAGTCTGGCCGGGAGGTTGCGGGACGGTCGCCTCCTGCCGTATCCCGACCGCCAGGCCATCGAGGACCGCGGCGCCCTGGCGGGCCAGGGGCTGGAACTGGCCTGGGCCCGTGACGAACTCGACCTGTACCTCCTGCAGGTCCAGGGCTCCGGTTACCTGCGCGACGCCAGCGGCCGGGAACGCCTGGCTCGCTTCGCCGGGACCAACGGGCGGCCCTACCGGAGCCTTGGCAAGATCCTCGTCGAGGAGGGCCTGATCCCGGCCGACCGGGTGTCGGTCCCGGCCATCCGTGAGACGCTGGCCCGGCCCGGTGTGGACCGCCACGCGTACCTGGGACGCAACGAGCGCTTCGTTTTTTTCGAGGTTGCTCAGGGGCCCGTGACGGGGGCGGGCAACATCCCGCTCACGCCCGGTCACTCGATCGCGGCTGATCGCCGCGTGGTATCTCCGGGGTTCGTGGCCCTGGTGTCCTTCGTCCGTCCGGTGCTCGATGCGTCAGGCAGTCCCTTGCCCGGGGAGCGCGAGACCCGGCTCGTGGGAGTCCAGGATACCGGGGCTGCCATCGTGGGCCCCGGTCGGGCGGACCTGTTTCTCGGGGGAGGCGAGCCGGCCGCCTGGCTGGCCGGGCAGCTGAAGGCCTCGGCCAGCCTCGAGTTCCTGCTGCTGCGACCCGAGGGGGAAGTGAGTCGCTGAGACACGTCAGTCCAGGTCGAGGGCGATCGGACAGTGGTCGGAGCCCGTGACGTCCGGGCGGATCGTCGCCGAGCGGACCCGGGGCACGACGGCGGGTGAGACCAGGAAGTAGTCGATCCGCCACCCGATGTTCCGGGCCCGCACGCCGGGCCGGTTGCTCCACCATGTGTAGTGGCCGGGCTCTTCCGGGTGCGTATCCCGGAAGACGTCGCGGAGACCCGCTGCCAGGAAGCGGTCCACCCAGGCTCGCTCCTCCGGCAAGAATCCCGTGGTGCCCTCGTTGGCTCGCGGGTTGGCGAGGTCGATCGGGCGATGCGCCGTGTTGAAGTCCCCCACCACCACCAGGGCCTCGCCGCGCGCCAACCGCGGTTGCAGATCGTCGAGCAGGGCCTGGTAGAAGTTCAGCTTGTAGGGCACGCGCTCCAGGTCGCGTCCCCCGTTGGGTACGTACAGGTTGTAGATGCGTAGACCGTCCAGTTCGAGGATCTGGGCCCGCCCTTCCACGTCGAATTCGGGAATCCCGAGGCCTGCCGTCACCCGTTCGATCGGACGGCGGGACCATGCCCCCACCCCGCTGTAGCCCTTGCGCTCCGCGGCGTGCCAGTGGGCCTCGTGAGCCTCCGGATCCCGGATCGCCGCATCCATCTGCTCCGGCAAGGCCCGCACCTCCTGCATGAGGAGCAGGTCGTCCCCCGCTCCGGCCCACCAGGTCTCGAGGCCCTGTCGGGCCGCACTCCGGATCCCGTTGACGTTCCAGCTGACGATGCGCATGCGATTCCTCGATCTGTCCAGGACGGACGCTTGACAAGAGGGTTGCCGATTGAATCCCATGGGGATCCGCCCGGCCCGTCCACGGGGGTGACGGAGGCGCGATAGGAGCTTTCCCATGGTCGAACCTCCCTATTATCTCTGGAACCAGTGGTACCTGGTGGGGCGGATCCCGGATCTTCGCCGCGGCAAGACGGCTTCGATCACCGTCATGGACGTCCGGATCGCGCTGTACCGGGACTCGGCTGGCCGGGTCGTCGCCCTCGAGGATCGCTGCCCTCACGTCGGCGCCCAGCTCTCGCTCGGCAAGGTCCACGGGGACTGTCTGAGCTGCCCTTTCCACGGCTGGACCTTCGACCAGGCCGGAGCTTGCGTCGACATCCCTTCCATGGGAACCCCCACACCCGCGCTGAGGAACCTGACGGTCCGCAGCTTCCCCGTGCACGAGGCAGCGGGCCTGCTGTGGCTGTTCATGCGCTCGGATGCGTCCATCGAGCCGGACGAGCCCGCGCCCGTCCCCCCCGAGCTGCTCGATCCGGCGTGGGCCTGGACGCTCGTCGAGGACACGTGGGACGTCAACTTCACGCGCTTCGCCGAGAACATGATGGACCAGGTCCACGTGCCCTTCGTCCACGCCCGGACCATCGGTCGCGGGGCCAGCACGCGTGGCCCCCTCGAACTCGAGATCCGCGAGGTGCCCGGAGGGTTCGACCTCCAGGGAGGCATGCTCACGTTCCGCATGCCGAACATCCACCGGCTGTACATCTTCGACCAGATGGGTATCGGCATGCATGGCCTGCCCGTGAGTGCGAATCGCACCCGGATCTTCATCTTCGGGTTCCGCAAGTTCCTGAAACCGCGCATCTTCGACTTCATGTTCCGGATCGCCAACCGGCGCATCCTCGAGGAGGACCGGGCTGTCCTTCTGAGCCAGCGCCCCACCCACATCGACCTGACGCCCGGTGGCGATCACCTCGTCCGGGCCGACGTCGCGGCGCGTGCCTACCGGCGACTGCTGGTCGAGCACATCGAGCGCCACCAGGCGCGCGCCGTCGGGGGCTCCCTGACCGTCGATCCGGAGAAGGTCTCGTGAGTGCGGAGGTTCTCGTCGTCGGGGCCGGTCTGGCCGGCCTGTCCTGTGCCCTCGACCTCCAGCGGGCGGGGCGCCAGGTGCTGCTGCTCGAGGCGGAGCCCGAGGTCGGCGGGCGAGTCCGGACCGAACGTCGTCAGGACGGCTTCCTGCTCGACCGGGGGTTCCAGGTGCTCTTCCCGCGCTACCCGTCGCTTCGCCGGGCGGGGGTGGCCCCGGCGCTGGGTCTCGTCCGCGTCGATTCGGGTGCCCTGCTGTTCACGGGCGATCGCCTCGAGCGACTCCCCGACCCCTGGAAAGACGGACTCGCCCCTCGCGACTGGTTCGGCAAGCCCTGGCTCCGTCTGCCCGACATGGCGCATGTCGCGCGCCTCACCCTCGATGTCGCGAGCTTGCCCGACGAGCGTCTGCTGGCCGAGGCCCCCGGAGAGAGCACGGCCAGCCTCGCGATGCGCCTCGGCTTCTCGGCTGGTTTCATCGAGCGTTTCCTGCGGCCCTTCTTCGGTGGGGTCTTCCTCGACCGCAGCCTGTCGACCGATGCACGCCTGTTTCGCTTCTACTGGAAGATGCTGGTCGTCGGGGGGGCCGCGCTCCCGCGGAGTGGGATGCAGGCCCTGCCCGAGGCCCTGGCCCGGCAGCTGTTGCCGGGAACCCTGCGCATCGGCGCCCGCGTGGTCTCGCTCTTGCGAGAGCACGACCGGGTTTGCGGCGTGATGCTCGAGGGTGGGGAGCTGCTCCGGGCCGACACCGTCGTCCTGGCCACCGAGTGGCCCGTCACCCGGCGTCTGTCGGGTCTGGCCTTGCCCACCCGGGAAGGCAGAGGCGTGACCACCTTGCACTATGCCACCCCGGCGCCCGTCGTCTCCGAGCGCAAGATCGTGCTCGACGGGACAGGACAGGGGCCCGCTAACCTGGTGGCCCCCATGAGCCTTCTCGTGCCCGAGCGGGCCCCGGAGGGGCGCCACCTGACGTCCGTCCAGGTGCTGGGCCTTCCCGCTGAGGACGATGCCGTGCTCGATGCCACCGTGCGTGCCCAGCTTGCCCGCTGGTTCCCGCGCCAGGACCCGTCCACCTGGGAGTGCCTGGCCGTCCATCGGATTCCCCATGCCCAGTTCGCCCAGGATGCGGGTCTCGGGCCGGTCCTCGCGGATCCCCGGTTGCAGGAGGGCCTGGTCGTGGCCAGTGAAGCGCTTGCCGAGAGCAGCATCGAGGGAGCCCTGCGTGGCGGAGCGATCGCCGCCCGGGCCGTTCTCGCAGACTCCGTCCCCGCGGCCGCGGCCGAGGTGATGCCATGACCATGCCCGCATCCCTGGCGCTGCGTCTCGACGTCCGGCGGGACGTTCCGCCCTCGCCGGACGGCGCCTACGTCGTCTACTGGATGTTCGCCGCCCGCCGCACGCGCCACAACTTCGCCTTGCAGCGGGCCATCGCCTGGTCCCGGCGTCTCGGCAAGCCCCTGGTCGTCGTCGAGAGCCTGCGACCCGACTACCCCTGGGCCAGCGACCGGTTTCACCGCTTCATGCTGCAGGGGATGCGCGACCAGGCCGCGCGCTTTGCCACGACCCCCATCCGCTACGTCCCGCTGGTCGAACCTCGTCCGGGCGCCTACCGGGGCTGGCAGGCGGATCTGGCCCGGCAGGCCTGCGTGTGGGTGACGGACGACAGTCCGGCGTTCATCATCCCGGACTGGCTGGCGCTCGGCATGCAGGAGACGGCCTGCCGTTTCGAGGCCGTCGATTCGTGCGGGATCCTGCCCGTTCGCGCTGCCGAAACCGTCTTCTCCACCGCGCATGCCTTCCGACGGCACCTGCATCGGCACCTCCTCGATCACCTGGCCCATCTCGGCGTCCCCGACCCCCTCGCCGACGTCGCCGACCTGCCCCCCTGGCCTTCCGGGGGACTGGAATCCTTCCTCGCCCGGTGGCCGGAAGCCTCGCCTGCGCTCCTCGACCTGGAGGCGTCGGCCTTCGCCGCTCTCGGTGTCCCGGCCCTGCCCGGTCGTGGCCTCGTCGAGGGGGGGGAACGCGCCGGCCTGGCCCGGGTGGAGCAGTTCCTGGCACGCAAGCTGGGGCGCTATGCCGAGGACCGCAACGAGCCCGCCCGCGAGGGGGGCAGTGGCCTGTCTCCGTATTTCCACTTCGGTCACGTTGCTCCGCACGAGCTCGTGGCCCGGATCCTGCAAGCGTCCGACTGGGCTCCGGACCGCGTCGATCCCCGAGCGTCCGGCAAGCGCGAAGGGTGGTGGGGGCTCTCCGCTCCCGCCGAGAGTTTCCTCGATGAGCTCGTGACGTGGCGCGAGGTCGGGTTCAACGCCGCCCGATGGCTGCCCGGATACGACCGGTACGAGACGCTTCCCGCCTGGTCCCGGGAGACGCTCGACCTCCATCGGGCCGATCCGCGACCGCACCTGTACGACCTCGAGGCCTTCCGGGAAGCTCGCACCCACGATCCGCTCTGGAACGCAGCCCAGCGCCAGCTCGTGCGCGAGGGCCGCATCCACAACTACCTGAGGATGCTCTGGGGCAAGAAGATCCTCCAATGGTCCGCGACGCCCGAGGAGGCCCTCGCGACCATGATCGAGCTGAACAATGGTTTCGCGCTGGACGGACGCGATCCGGCCTCCGTCTCCGGGATCTTCTGGTGTCTCGGTCGGTACGACCGACCCTGGGGACCGGTGCGTCCGGTGTTCGGTACCGTCCGGTACATGACCTCAGACAGCACGGCTAAGAAATTTGACGTCAAG
>JBIIHZ010000163.1:0-5347 GCA_044235265.1 Candidatus Sericytochromatia bacterium | reverse complement strand
GCTTCCTGTCCGACGATCCTGCCAGCGGCTCCAGGGAGGCGTGACCATGGCCGATCCCGTCATCCTCACCTGCTGCCCCGTGGGCGCAGAAGTCATGCGCGACCAGCACCCCGGCGTGCCCTACACACCGGCCGAGATCGCGCAGGCGTCCATCGAGGCCGTCCGGGCCGGAGCGAGCATCGTCCACCTGCACGTGCGCGAGGACGATGGCACGCCAAGCCAGGACCCGGCACGCTTCCAGGAGACGGTCACGCGCATCCGCTCCGAGGTGGATTGCATCATCCAGATCAGCTCCGGGGGGGCCGTCACGGCCACGGAGGACGAGCGGCTGGCTCCGCTGTTCGCGCTCGCTCCGGCCCCCGAGATGGCCAGCCTCACGATGGGCACCGTCAACTTCGGGGACGAGGTCTTCTGGAATCCTCCCTCGCTCATCCGACGCTTCGCCATCGAGTTCGCGGCGCGCGGCATCATGCCCGAGCTCGAGATCTTCGAGCCCGGTCAGATCCAGGCGGCCTTGCGGCTCGTGAAGCAGGGCGTGCTCAGGGGGCACCTGCACTTCGATTTCGTGCTGGGCGTGCCCGGGGCGAGTCCCGGGACGGCCCAGGCGCTCTTGCACATGGTCGCTCAGCTGCCGGCCGGGGCGACCTGGACGGTCGCGGGCATCGGGGCGGCCGAGCTGTCCCTCGGGATGGTGGCGATCGCCCTCGGAGGCCACGTCCGCTGTGGCTTCGAGGACAACGTGTACTACCGCAAGGGGGAGCAGGCCCTCTCGAATGCCCAGCTGGTCGAGCGCATGGCGCGCCTGGCCGTCGAGTCGAACCGTGGCGTCGCCACCCCCGACCAGGCCCGGGCCCTGCTCCACTTGCCCCCCCGTGTTCGAGGATGACCCGATGACGACTCCCGCCCTCACCGTCCCGACCAGTCCCTTCGGCCTGCACCGCGTGGTGCGTCCCGAGGGCGTGTTGCCCTACTCGGCCGAGGTCCTGGACGCCACCTCCCCGCTGCGGGAGACCGAGTTCCGCGTGGCCGTCGAGGCGCTCAATCTCGATTCAGCCTCGTTCGTCCAGCTGCTCGAGGCGAGCGGCCACGATCCCGATCGCCTCAAGGAGCAGGTGCTCGCCATCGTCTCGGCCCGGGGCAAGATGCAGAACCCCGTGACGGGTTCGGGTGGCGTGCTGATCGGTCGGGTCAGCGAGGTGGGTTCGGCTCGGTCCGACGTGGCCGTCGGCGATCGCCTCGTGACCCTCATCTCGCTGACGACCACGCCCCTGGCCCTCGAGTCGCTCGGACGCGTCCACCTCGCCACCCACCAGATCGAGGCCACGGGGACGGCCACCCTCTTCGAGCGCAGCCTGTTCGCCCGGATCCCGGAGGATCTGCCCGAGTCGCTCGTCATGTCGGTGCTCGACGTCTGCGGGGCACCCGCCCAGATGGCCCGGCTGGCGCGTGAAGGCCGGACCGTCGTCATCCTCGGGGCGGGTGGCAAGAGTGGCCTGCTGGGCACGTGGGTCGCGGCCGAGCGCGTCGGGCCCACCGGTCAGGTCATCGCGCTCGTCCGTTCCGAGGACGAGGCGCGGCGTCTCGAGGGCGCACCCGGACGCGTCACGCCCCTGGTCCAGGACTGTCGCGACGCGGTCGGGGTCATGGAGGCCGTCGCGCGCCTGACAGCTGGCCAGATGGCCGATGTCGTCGTGAACTGTGTCAACGTCCCGCACACCGAGATGTCGGCGATCCTGGCCTGCAAGCCGCGCGGTCAGGTGTACCTGTTCAGCATGGCGACGAGCTTCCAGGCCGCCGCCCTCGGCGCCGAGAGCGTGGGCCTCGACGTCGATCTGCTGGTCGGCAACGGGTACGCCGAGGGTCACGCGGCCTTCGCGCTCGACCTCGTCCGGCGGCATCCCACGCTGCGCGAGCGCTTCGAGGCCTTCGCCAGCACCTGACCCCCGTGCGTGACCGTACCCGTTTCTCGCGATTCAATCAGGAGACCGCTCCGATGTCCGATTCCACGCCCGTCATGACTCCCCAGCCGGAAGCCCCCGTCCGGCGTGAACCGACGACCGCCGAGAAACTCGAGGACCTGCGCCGGCGACAGTCCGAGGCCGAGGCGGGCGGGGGCCCCGAGGCGATCGCCAGGCAGCACGCGAGGGGCAAGAAGACGGCCCGCGAACGGATCGCCCTGCTGCTCGACCCGGGTTCGTTCGTCGAGCTCGATCGCTACCGGACGCATCGCTGCGAGCACTTCGGCATGGGCGATCGCAAGGTCGTCGGAGATGGCGTCGTGACGGGCCACGGGACCATCGACGGTCGCCAGGTCTTCGTGTTCTCGCAGGACTTCACCGTGTGGGGCGGGAGCCTGGGCGAGGTCCATGCCGAGAAGATCTGCAAGGTCATGGACCTGGCCGTCCAGACAGGAGCGCCCGTCATCGGGCTCAACGATTCGGGCGGGGCGCGCATCCAGGAAGGCGTCGAAAGTCTGGCCGGATATGCCGAGATCTTCTGGCGCAACGTCCAGGCTTCGGGGGTGGTGCCGCAGCTCTCGGCGATCCTGGGCCCGTGTGCGGGCGGCGCCGTCTACAGCCCGGCCATGACGGATTTCATCGCCATGGTCCAGGACTCGAGCTACATGTTCATCACCGGTCCCGACATCGTGAAGACCGTGACGGGTGAAACGATCTCCCAGGAAGAGCTGGGTGGGGCGCGCGTCCATAACGAGACCAGCGGAGTGGCGCACCGCAATTACGTGTCCGAAGAGGAATGCCTCGAGGACCTGCGCCTCCTGCTCTCGTACCTGCCGTCCAACAATCTCGAGACCCCGCCCTTCGTCCCGACCGACGACCCGATCGATCGCATGGACGAGGAGCTGCGCACGCTCATCCCCGACCAGGCCAACCGCCCCTACGACATGCATGACGTGATCTCGCGCGTGGTCGACCACGGTGAGATGTTCGAGTTGCAGCCGCACTTCGCCGCCAACCTCATCACGGCCCTGGCCCGGCTCGGCGGTCACGTGGTCGGAATCGTCGCCAACCAGCCCGCGCACATGGCGGGCACGCTCGACATCGATGCCTCGGTGAAAGGGGCGCGCTTCGTCCGCTTCTGCGATGCCTTCAACATCCCGATCGTGACCTTCGAGGACGTCCCGGGTTATTTCCCCGGCAAGACCCAGGAATGGGGCGGCATCATCCGGCACGGGGCCAAGTTGCTGTACGCCTACTGCGAGGCGACGGTGCCCAAGCTGACCGTCATCACGCGCAAGGCTTACGGGGGCGCCTACGACGTCCTCGGATCCAAGCACGTGCGGACGGATCTCAACCTGGCCTGGCCCTCGGCCGAGATCGCCGTCATGGGCGCCGAGGGGGCCACGGGGCTGCTCTTCCGGCGCGAGCTGGCAACGGATCCCTCGCGCAAGGACGATCTCGTCGCCGATTACCGCGACCGATTCGCGAACCCCTACGTCGCGGCGGCCCGCGGCTTCCTCGACGATGTCATCGATCCGGCCGAGACCCGGCCCAGGCTCATCCAGGGCCTCGAATTGCTCAAGGGGAAGCGGGCCAGCACCCCGCGTCGCAAGCACGGGAACATCCCGCTATGAGCGTGCGCCCCGAGGTCGTGGCGGCCATCCAGGCCGCCCTGTCGTGTGCCCTGGAGAAACCCGTGGAGGTGGCGATCGCCCGGGTCGAACCGGCCTGGGCGATCGCGGGCCGGCTGGAAGCCACCGGTCGGGCCGGGGGGCTGCGTCGCCCGGCCGACCTGGAATCCGTGCGCCCCTGATGGAAGGGCGTCACGTCGGAATCTTCACGCCAGGTCCGAAGGGGCCTCACCGGCACCGACCATGACGGCCACGGCGGGTTCGGTTTCCGGGAACGCCACGTCTGCGTGACACCCGGACGAGTCCGGGTCATCCCGAGGTTCATCGTCCGTGAACCCGGCCAGCAGGTGGGCCAGGGCGTGGTCCGCCTGGTCGGTGCGGGCAAGCGCCTGGAGCATGTCGCAAGTCCGGAAGTGGGTCGCATTGATGTCCATGGTGCCTCCGGCGTCACGGGGATACGGTAGTACTTTCCCCGTCTGGAGACCCGGTCTGACGTCTCTTTTTTTAAATGTTGACCAAGTGCCACATGATCGTGACAGACATCCGGAGGCATGGGGCACTTATAGGTCCTTTTTCGACCTCTGTCATGCCGTGATACGATCCCCGTCTCACGTCGGTCTCGGTGTAGAGGAACATCCATCATGGCCACGCATCCCGCGCACCTGGAAGTCGCCGTCGGCACCTTCCTGTTCCAGTTCGCGCTCTACGTGATCCTCGCAGGTAGTGCGTTCTGGCTGGTCCATGCGTCTCCGTTCGAGGTCTTTCGCCGCAGACGGATCGCCAACGAGCCGGTCTCGCGTGCCCAGATCGTTCGCGAACTGAGGCTGTCCGTCGTGACGATGCTCATCTTCGGGGCCGTCGGCGGCCTCATGAACGTCCTGAACGAGCGGGGCATCGTGCATGTCTGCATCGATGGCGACTGCGGGGGGCCGGCCCACATGGCGCTCATGACCCTCGTGCTGGTGCTCGCGCACGACACGTATTTCTACTGGACGCACCGGTGGTTGCACACACCCTGGCTCTTCCGGCATTTTCACATCGATCATCACCGATCCAAGGATCCCACTCCCCTGTCCGTGCTGGCACACCACCCGGTGGACGCCTTCCTGTCCGTCGGATTCCTGTACGCCGTGATCGTCGTGATTCCCGTGCCCGTCGTATCCATCCTGATGTTCCAGGTGGTGCTCTTCGTCTTCAACGTCCTGGGCCATCTCGGTCTCGAGTACATGCCGGCCGGATATTCCCGGACGCCCCTGTTCGCGTGGCTCAACTCCCCGACACACCATCACCTGCATCACCGGGCGACGCACTACAACCACGGGCTCTATTTCAACTTCTGGGATCGCCTGTGCGGCACGGAGCATCCGGAATATGCCGGACAGTTCGAGGCGAATGCCGCCCGGCGCTGATTGCCGGTGCGAAGGTGGCTCAGCGGAGCCGGGTCACATGGCCCGCCGTGTACTCGGTGACGTACAGGACCCCACCGGCATCCATGCAGAGCTGATTGGGACCTGAAAGGCCACGCTGGGTCAGGTATTTGCTCGAGCCATCCCTCAGGATGCCCCAGAGCGGGACATTCCGGATCGTCCGGGCTGTCAGGTCGATGCGCAGCAGCTTTCCGGTCTCGTAATCCGTGACCCAGAGTGTCCCCTCGGGGTCGACGAGGATCCCCGCGGGCCATTCGAGACCCGCCGGGGCCACCGAGGCCGAGCTGCCGCTTGAAGGTGCGCCCACCACCGTGGTGACCTGGCCCTGGGT
>JBIIHZ010000162.1:0-5355 GCA_044235265.1 Candidatus Sericytochromatia bacterium | reverse complement strand
CTCCCCCCGCCTGCATCTGGTCTCGACGCGCGTCGAGCATGCGGCGACCCGGGACGTGCTCGACGCCCTCACGCGGCAGGGCTGCGAGGTGACATGGCTCGGGGTCGACGCGTTCGGACGGGTTGCGCCGTCCGACGTCGAGGCGGCTCTCCGACCCGATACCCTGGCCGTCTCGCTCCTGCATGCCAGCAACGAGATCGGGACGATCCAGCCCGTGGCCGAGATCGGCGCGCTCTGCCGGGCGCGCGGAGTGGTCCTACACGTCGATGCGGCCCAGTCCGCGGGCAAGATCGCGGTCGACGTCGAGGCCATGCGCATCGACCTGCTGAGCCTCTCGGCACACAAGCTGTACGGCCCCAAGGGCGTCGGTGCCCTTTACGTGCGCCGCCGTGCCCCGCGGGTCCGTCTCGAGCCGCAGCTGCACGGTGGAGGACACGAGCGGGGCGTTCGCTCCGGCACGCTGAACGTCCCCGGCATCGTGGGCCTGGGCAAGGCCTGCGAGCTGGCGGAGAGCCTCCGCGCCGCCGAGGCCGAGCGCGTGGCGGGTCTGCGGGACCGTCTTCAGGACCGTCTGTTCATGGCGATCGAGGGGATCCACCTCAACGGACATCCGACCGACCGCCTGCCCGGCAACCTGCACGTGAGCCTCGAGGGCGTCGAGAGCCAGGCCCTGCTGATGGGGCTCAAGGAAGTCGCGGCCAGTTCGGGCTCGGCATGTGCCTCGGACCGCCTCGAACCTTCGCACGTCCTGGCCGCCATCGGCCGGGACACGGCCCTCGCCAGCCTGCGCCTGGGCCTCGGAAGGGGCACGACCGTGGCCGAGGTCGATCGGGCCGCCGAGATCATCATCCAGGAAGTCGAGCGGCAGCGCAGCACGCCCTGCCGCATCTCCCTCGCCAGTCCGCGTGCATGACCCATCCGGAGGGACAGCCATGAGCACCACGACCCCATCGAGCGCCCCGACGCTCATCAACCTGACCCCCAAGGCGATCGCCCACGTGAAGTCGCTCCTCGAGCGCCAGGGCAAACCCGAGGCCTACCTGCGCGTGGCGGCCGTCGGCGGCGGATGCTCGGGCTTCAGCTACAAGCTCGACGTGGCCGACGAGGCCACCGCGCAGGACAGGGTCATGACCTTCGATGGTTTGAAGGTCCTGCTCGACATGAAGTCCTCGCTGCTGCTCTCGGGCCTGGAACTCGATTACAACGACGACCTCATGAACGCGGGCTTCACCTTCCAGAACCCGAACGCTGCTCATACCTGCGGCTGCGGGACCTCCTTCAGCGTCTGAATCATGAGCCTCGCCTACCATGTGGACCCAGACCGCGCCGTCGTTCGCCTCGAGGGGCCCGACGCCGCGACCTTCTTCCAGGGTTACTCGACCCAGGAAACCCGCTCGCTGGTTCCGGGTGAGGCCACCCGGGCAGCCGTCACGACCCGAAAGGGGACGATGCTGGACTGGGTGCTCGTCCTCCGGGACGAGACGGGCCTGACGCTCGTCGGCGGGCCGGGTCGGGGAGCGATCCTCGCGACGACGCTGGACCGCTACACCCTCGGCGTGGACGTCACCGTGACGGACCGCAGCGCCGGGACACGCGTCGTCACCCTCATCGGATCCTGGTCCGACCTCGTGCCGGTCACTCCGGACGAGGCCCCCCGCTTCACCGCGGACGCACGCCGCTGGAGCTGGAGAGGCACGGTCGAAGGCGAGGCGCTCTGCGCGAGCCATCCGGCCCTTCCCGAGATCGCGATCTGGGTCGTCGACGAGGCCAGCTGGCCGACGCGGGAGGCGTACCTCCGGGAACGGGGCGCCGAACCCTGGGAGGCCGATCGGATCGAAGGTTGGCGGGTCGGGGCGGGGTTTCCCGCCTCAGGCCACGAGATCGGCGAGGACGTGAATCCCTGGGAGGCACGCCTCGAGACGTCCATCTCGCTGGAAAAGGGCTGTTACCTCGGACAGGAAGTCGTGGCGCGGCTGTTCCATTACCGCAAGATCCAGCGGCAGCTCATGGGCCTCAGCTGGCCTGCGGGAACGCGTATCGCGATCGGAACCGCCCTGCTGGACGCGGAGCGTCCGGTGGGCGTGGTGACGAGCGTCTCGGGGGAACGCGGACTCGGTCTCGTGAAGGTGGCCCATGCCCACCCGGGTAAACGTCTGGGGACGGCAACCGGCGAGGAGACCGTCACCCTCGAGGACCGACCCTTCTGGCTACCCTAGCCGCGCGTCAGCAGATGCCCGCACTCGGCCCGCCCCACGTACTCGTAAAGGGCATCGGGTGAAAACGTCAGGACGAGGTTGGATCGGGCATCGCGGAAGCACCGTTCGATGGTCCCGGGGCGATCGAGGGTTTCCTGGCCGATCTTCATCCCCATGTCCGTGACTTCCTGGGCCATCTCGGTGGCGAGCGCCTTGAGTGCGAACGTGCCGCGCGCCGCCCCGGAGGTCAGGCGCCGGTCCATCGCACCGGCCGTGTCGTGCAGGTGCGACCGGACCATCTCTGTGCGGGCCCGCATCTTGCCGAGGGAGGCCCGGAGCTCGTGGCCATCGTCGGCCTTGCCCTGGTAGACCCCGAAGGCCCCGGTGAGATGCGAGGCCGAACGCCGGGTCACGGACTCCATCAAGCCGACCTGGATGGCCGCGAGAAACAGATCGAGCGCGGGCAGCACCAGGTCGGCGAGCAACGCGAAGCCCTTGCCGTCTTCGCCGAGCCGCGCGCGGTGGTCGAGACGGACGCCATCCGCGGCAACCGTGCCGCCTCCGTGCCCCCGCAACCCGGTGTCGTACTCCGTGGCCATGATCTCGATCTGGTCATCCCGGCGAGGAACGAGCCACAGGGTGGTGCCCTCGTCCTGGCTGGAACGGGCCGTCCAGACGTAGGAATCGACGATACCCGCCCCGACGACATGCTGCTTGACCCCCCGCAGCCAGGCTTCGGTACCCACGGTCATGACCGAGGACAGGGCCGACCAGACGGGGTTGGTGGTGCCGAGATCGTTCAGGGCGAGGGTCGAGAGGTGCTGGCCCTGCGCGACGACGCGCCGGAGTTCGCGCGAACCGTGGTGTTCGATCGCCATGGCCGCCGCATAGTGGGTGGTGAGGAGGAGCGCCGTGGACGCGCAGTGTCGTGCAATCGCCTCGATGACCTGGACGGCCGTCCGGTATCCCGCCCCCATGCCGCCCAGCCGCGGCTCAGAGAGCAGGCCCAGGAAGCCGGCGTCCGCCAGCGCAGCCAGGCTACGACGCGGAAGCTGCCCGAGACGATCGATCTCACCCGCCTCGGGGATGATCGTGTCGACGAGCACCTGATCAAGGGACTCCATGATCGCGGATTCGAGAAGTCGCTGCGCCATCGCCATAGGTGCCCCCTTTCGAGCCGGAGTCGCCCGCTCGCTGCAGGTCGCCACAAGAGACTCATCCCCTGACCGAAAGCGCATTAACGCGTCAAGTCATCACGATCTTGGGTTATGATCGTCGCATGTTGCGTGTGACACATGATGGAAACCTGGTCGCCGACTCCTGTCGCGTGGCCGACAACCCCCTGACGCGCCTGGTCGGTCTGCAGTTCGCCAGACGCTTCGACCGCGGCGAGGCCGTGCTGCTGAGACCCTGCAATGCCGTCCACACGTGCTTCGTCCGCTTCCCCATCGACGTGCTATTCTTGTCGGGTGACGGTCGGATCGTCCGCCTGATTCCCGAGATGAAGCCCTGGAGGTTCTCGCCCGTCGTCCGCGGCGCCAGCCAGACGCTCGAGTTGCCTGCCGGGACGGCGCGGGATTGGCAGCTCGCAGAGGGCGATCGCCTCACGTTCGAGAGGAAGACGTGAACCGACGCCGCCTGGCACTCGTCGCTGCAGCCCTGGGCCTCAACGCCTGGCTCGCTCCCGGCCTGGGAGCTTACGAAGACCTCGACCCTCGCTCTGCCTCGGACCGGATCGCGATGGAACTCGGTCGTCGCGGAATCCTGGCAGGTGCCGACGACGGTCGGTTCCTGGGCAGCAGCCGCCTGACCCGGTACGAGGTCGCCGGGGCCCTGGTGAAGCTCCTGGGCGGTGAGGAAGCTCCCTCCCAGGTCGTGGTCTGGGCCGACATTCCCTCGGGACATCCCGACATGCCGGCCGTGAGCCGCGTGACCAGCCTGCAACTCATGAGCGGACGCGGCACGCGCTTCGAGGGACTCTCTCCCGTCACGAGGGAAGAACTCGTCCGATCCCTCGTCCGGCTCCTGGAGGTCCGTTCCTCGGCACCGCCTCCCCGGCTCGGAGCGCCCGTCACCTGTCCGGACGTCCCCTTGGCGAGCCCCTTCGGCAAGATCCTGGACCGGGCCCTCAACTTCTGGCAGATCGTGCCCCCCCCCACCGGTCTGTTCCGTGCGAAGGATTCCCTCACACGTCTCGAGGCAGCCGTCTGGATGGGTCGTACGCTCGCCCTTATCGACCCGGACTGGGCCCCGGTCTTCCAGGAAGCGCTTCGCCCGCCGGCCTCGCCCCCTCCGGTCGCCTCGCCTTCCGCGAGCCCGATCCCCGAGGTGCCCCCACCCTCGCCATCCGGAAGTGCCCGACCGACCGCGCGCCCGACCCCGCCGAGTTCGCCGAGTTCGACGAGTTCGACGAGTTCGCCGACGCCTCGTCCGGCCCAGACGATCGCACCCACTCCGCGTCCTGCCGCGACCCGCGCCCCGCTCTGGAGCACGGTGGGGTCGCCCGCACCGGAACCGTCGCCGACCGTTCCCCCGCAGCCTCGCTCGACGCCGGAGCCCGCTTCGCCCGCTCCCGGTGGCACGCCTTCGCCCGGCCCCGGGCCCCTCGTTCCCCCTGGCACGACGGACGGGATATCCTCGTCGCCCTGGCAGGTGGCCCTGGGCATCCAGTCGGTCCTGCATTACTTCGAGGGGCTGCCCGGGGACAGGAGCCTGGTCGGCACGGAGGACACCAACGACCTCGTCGTCTCCGTACCGGGCCTCGCGAACCTGACTCTTTCAGCCGAACATGTCATGGCCCCGTGGGTGCTGGCCGGGCGCGTGGGAACCATCCTCCCCTTCGATGTGAAGGCCTCGAGTTCGGGGACGACCTCTGGACAGGTGTCGATGGCCGATGTCCGCCTTCGCCTGGACGGCCGGTACCGGCTGGCCGAGACGGGACTTCGACCGGAAGCCGGCCTCGCCTTGGTCTCGCGGATCACGACGCCCCTGAGTGGCACCGGGAACGGCTACCAGACCGCGGGACGGACCCTGTTGGGCCTGGGGCCCTCCGGCAAGATCACCTGGCTGCCGGGCCTCGCGGGACTGCAGATCCGCCTGGATGCCGCGCTCCCCGTGATGCTTCAATCGCATACTCTCGGAAATCGCAGTCTCCAGGCCA
>JBIIHZ010000161.1:0-5357 GCA_044235265.1 Candidatus Sericytochromatia bacterium | reverse complement strand
GCAGCCCTGCTTGCCGAGATGGGCAGCGGGGTGCTGGTGACGGACCTGACAGGCCTGCACGCCGGGGCGAATGCGATCTCGGGTGATTTCTCGCTGCAGGCCGAGGGGTTCCAGATCGAGGGAGGCCAGATCGCGCGTCCGCTGCACGGCTTCACGGTCGCTGGAAACTTTTACCGATTGCTCCAGGACGTCGTGGAGTCGGCGAGCGACCTGGATTTCCAGTCGGGAAGCATCGCGACTCCGTCGGTGTGGATCAGCTCCCTGGCGATCGCCGGCAGCTGACAGCAAGGCGCCCCCCCCTCCGAACGCAAGGCGTGCCGAAAGGCGCGTCGAGCCCTCCGAACGCAAGGCGTGCCGCAGGCGCGACGAGCCCTCCGATAAAGCAGGCAAGATGAAAGGACCCAGCGAGAGGCACGCAAGTGCCTCGAGCCAGGCCCCAAGGGAGAGGAAGGAACGGTCCCCCCGGAGGGGATTTGCGAGCGCGCCCGCAGCGGACGGGGCGAAGCGTACTGGAAGTACGTGAGCCACGTCCGCGAGGACGTAAGCCGCAAAGCCCCCCGGGAGGACCGTTCCGTACTAGCGGACGGCGGTCCAGTAGTCGCGGACCATCATCGCCTTTTTGAAGTAGCCGTAGGGCATGTAGTAGTAGCCCTTGTCGGCGCGCTCGGTGCCCCACGAGTTGCGGATCTTCACGAGCTGGGTCTCGTCGTCGTAGCCGACGGCGGTGACGGCGTGGCCGCCGAGGAGCTTGTCCTGGGTGATGCTGGGGACGGGGATGATGCCGTCCGCGCCGACCTTGCGGATGCTCTCGAAGACCATGAAGCCGAAGCTGACGGGCGAACCCTTGGCGATCGCCTGCTTGAGGTCGTCGAGACCGCCGATCTTGACGGGCTTCTCCTTGAGCTTCCAGGCGCCGGCGCCATCATAGGCCTCCTGGGGAGGACGGACGGCGAACTTCGTGATGTCGTAGGCCCAGGCGCTGTCGGGGGCGCAGCCGGTCTTGCTGAGGACCTGCATGCCATCGGTGATGGTGGCGCCGGAGTCCTGGTTGACCGAGCCGCGCAGTTCGCGCTCGGCGTAGTAGAAGAAGAGCGCGCTCAGCGGGGTCGGCGTCTCGCCGTTCTTGCGCTGGAGGCTCTCACGGAGGCCCTTGGCGATCGCGAAGGCCGTGCAGGAGCCGAGCTTGCCCTGATCGTAGATGGGAGCCTCGTTCTGCATCAGGTCGAACTTGGCAGGGATCGTGGCGCGGGGGAGGTGCCGGACGGGGGCCCAGCTCTCCTGCATGGCGGCACGGTCGAGGTCGAACCCACCGACGCGAAACTCGGAGGCCACCTTGCGTGCAGCGATACCGGTACCAGCAGCGAGGCCGGGGAACACGGGATTGACACCGCAAGCGGAGACGGACAGAGCGAGAGCACCGAGAACGATGGCGGAGAGGGGACGGTTGAAGCGCATGGAGACCTCCACGGTGAGACCTGGCCTCGAAAGTTAGAAACGGGTTAACGTTTCCTTAATCGTGGTCTTAACTTAGCACGCACATTCAAGGGAGTCAATGAACTTCGTGCCTGCCGGGTACAAGCAAGCCGTCAGGGTTTTCGGATGGTCGGTGCGAGGAGGTTCGAGGTGGTGGAGTCCCCCGATGACCAGGCTGCGTACATCGAGACGAAACAGGCCGTGACGGCGTTCAAAAAGGGGCTGACCCAGTACGTGGGTTCGCTCGAACGGGGTGACGAGGGGGGCGCCGCGAGGGCTTCGGCCATGACGGTCGGGGCATACCGCAAGATCGTCGCGCTGTACGGGAAGTTACCCGTGGCTCTGCAGGAACCGCTCAAGGAGCCCCTGCTGGCGATGTACGGGTCGCTGCGCACCCTGGAGATCCCGGCCGGGGAGCCGCCAGTCCAGATCGAGACGGAAACCCCGCCAGCAGAAACGGGAACTCAGTCGCAGCAGGCGTAGGCCAGCCAGCTTCTGGCCCACCGGATGTCCGTCAGCTGGGCGCGGAGCAGGCGATCGGATGTCATCAGTCGGGAAAAGCCGGGGCCGTGAAGGATCAGGGTCTCGAAGGCCTCGATGGCCTGCTCGAGATCGGCGACGTGCACGGCGGAGCGCTCATCCGACCATGCCAGACATGACGCGATCGCCCTCAAGGCAGCCCAGGTCAGCGGAAGCTTGTAGGCCTGTCCCAGCACGCCGAGATCGGGAACCCACCGTTTCCGGAACCAGACCTGTCTCAGGTAACCGACGAGACGGGCATCCGGTGCCGGCCACGAGATGCCCTGTTCGGCGATCCAGGCCGCGAGCCGGATCGAGGCGCCAGACGGGAACTCCCGCCGAAGGGACACGCGCGGCAGCCGCGAGGCGGCGAAGACGAAGGTGTCGAGTGCGCCGTGGGTGGGAACGGGACCTTCCGGCAGGGGAGGAGGAGAGATCGTCCGGTCGAAGTCAGGCCCTCCACCGCCGGACCGCACGTACCTTTCAGCGGCCTCGACGATGTCCAGGACACGCGAGCCGAGGTCGCTCTCCTCCCGTCCGAGCACCGCGAGCAGGCGCGATTCGAACCGACGGAACTCGGGGTACGTCACCGTGTCCTGGCCGGGGGCGAGGAGCACGTGCTCGGGAATACGGACGGCTTCGCTCTCCCAGAGCCACCAGCGGGCCTGGAGATCTTCCTGACGCTCCTCGAGCGGTTCGCCTCGACCGTGCAGGACCGAGGGACAGGTGAAAGAGGCCGAGGCCTCGGGTCCATCAGGGGTCCATGTGAAGGTCACGGGAAAGGTCACGCACGTCGGATTGAACGGGGTCCCGATGGCGGCATGAACCGCGCAGCGATCGCCCTCGTGGAAGATGCAGTCGGCCCCGCGCGCCGCCAGACGGTGGCCTTCGCCCCCTTCGCGCGGGACGATGAAGTCACGCCCTCGTTCGGGGCCGACCAGGGCCGACCAGTCCACCCGGCCGTAGGCTTCCCTGGTCTGTTCCCCCACCGAGACGCCCCAGTCCGAGCGACAGCAGTTGCCGGAACGATGGCAGCGGAAACGGAGGGCATCCAGGGTCCGGATGGGAACGTCAGATGGGGCCGTCCGGTTCCAGGCCAGGTCGAGCACCGTCCGCATGCCACCGAGGTCCGCGGGAGCCTGAGCCCACTCGGCAGCGATCCTGGCCTCGATGACCTCGCGAAGCGCATCACCCGCAGGATCCCAGGCCGCCCCCAGCAACAATCCGTCACGGGTACCGAGCACGGCGACGGAGCGCGGAGGAGCGTCTGCGAGGACAACCTCGACCCGGGCCAGCGGACCGGCGGGATGCGGATGGATCTCGAGGGCCCCGAGGCCCGTGATGGGCACGGGACGATATCCGGAGGTTCGCTCGCGGGGAGACGGATCCGCGTCGAGCCGACAGTCCCGTGCCAGCCGGGAAACACCGGCCCAGACCAGCCGGGAGTCCGGATGATGGGCTTCCAGATGGCAGGCGAGATCCTGGCCCAGGTAGGGGGCGAAGAATGCCTCGACGCGGTCCTGAAACACGATCAACCCGCGCTGGTGGCCTCTCCTGACAGATCCCCCAGGTCACGGGCACGAGCCCGCGGCGATCGGAGATTCTCCGCCACGGGACGCGACTCTTCCGGAACCATGATGGGCTCGAACTGCGCGAGCGCGAGGGCCCGCTCATCGCCGATGAGTTCGAGCGCCTGGATGACGGCCAGACGGAACGAGCCGGGGATTCCGACCTCTCCGTCGTCGGAGTTACGACGCCCACGCTTGCCCGAGCCCCGGCGACGCCCACCCAGGCCGAGGCGCTCCAGCATCCCGAGCTGACGCCGCGGGGACTGCACCATGGACAGCAAAGGTTTGCACGCGCGGACATCCCCGAGTTCGCCCAGGGTCTCGACGACGGCCAGCCGGACGGAAGGGTCGGGATCCCAGAGAGCCTCGATCAGGGGGTCCACGGAACGGTGATCGCCGAGTCGTCGGAGGGCGATCGCCGCTTCCCGGCGCACGTCCCGGCTGGAGTCCTGGAGGGCGAGGATCAGCGTCTCGATACCCTGCAGGTCGGCCAGTTGCCCGAGGGCGCGCACGACCCGCAGCCGGATGGACCGATGGCTGTCCTTGAAGGCCCGGACGATCGGTCCCACGGCACGCGTGTCCGCGAAGGTGACCAGCGCATCGATGGCAGCCTCGCGCACGCGGTGCTCCGGATCGACCAGGGCACCGATGATCGCATCGAGGGCCCGGAAATCGCCGATCTTCTCGAGCGCCTCGATGACGACGACGCGGAAGGACGGACTGGTCTCCCTGGGCAGCCGATCGGGACGGTTCTTCTGCTTGCCCCGGGCGCGCGGTGCCCGCTCCCAGAAGAAACGCGTCCGGGCCCGGACAGGGGACAGCGCCTGGACCAGGGGCAGAACGGCCCGCTCGTCGCCGATCTCGCCGAGGGTTCCGGCGGCAGCCTCACGCACGAGCTGGTCGGAATCGTGCAGGGCCTCGACGAGGGGCTCGACCGCCTGGCTGCTCCCGAGCTGCTTCAGCGCGAGGGCCGCGAGCCGGCGGACATCGCGACACGAATCCTCGAGCGCACCGACGAGCGCCACCACGGCGCGCGAATCACCGATCCCGCTGAGGACCTCGGCAGCCTTGCGGCGGACGGCACGGTGCGGGTCGTGAAGGGCCTCGATGAGGGGCTGGACCGCACGGCTGTCATTGAAGACCCCGAGCGCATCGATGCAGGCCATCCGGACCCGGAACTCGCTGTCCGTGAGGCCCTGAACGAGCGGTTCGACACTCCGGATGTCCTGAGTGGCGGCCAGCGCCTCCACCACGAGCACCCGCACACGCCAGGAGGTGCACGAGAGGGCCTTGATGAGCGGTTCGACGGATCGCGGATCACCGATACGACCGAGCGCCTCGGCGGCAGCCGCACGGGTTTCGAGGTCACTGCTCTCGAGAGCCTTCACGAGGGCCAGGACATCCGCGTAATCGGGGCGGGCGTCCTGGGCATCACGACTGCCGTCGCGCCCCGGGAGCGGACGCGAGGACCTGGGGGTGAGCGGCGGGTTGGGCTTGTCCATGCACCTCTCCTGCGGGATGCCACCCGCGACCAAGTCAAGAAATATTAAACCCTGATCCGGATCGACACAAACATCCCGGGACCGGGGATCAGGCGTGCCAGGGCGTCGTAGAATGGAACATCCATCCTGGACAGAACGGGGAGACGACCATGTTCAAGCCACGCCGGGAAGCCCTGATGCAAGCCCTCGGGGGAGGGGTCGCGATTTTTCCGGCCAACCCGGAGCGCCGACGCACGGCTGACCTCGATTATCCTTATCGGCAGCACAGCGATTTCTTTTACCTCACGGGCTACAC
>JBIIHZ010000160.1:0-5367 GCA_044235265.1 Candidatus Sericytochromatia bacterium | reverse complement strand
CCCGGCCAGAATGGTCGAGACGACGAGTCCCAGCAGCGCTCCCGTCCAGCCTTTCCACGAGAAGCCGTCCTGCGAGCGAGCAGCCGTCCGGTCCACCTCGAGTCCGCTCTGCGGATTCTGACCGACCGGTTCACGGGGCGATTCCGTCATCAGGTCGACATCGTGCAAGGTTTCACGAAGCTTGCCGAGACGCAAGCGCCCTTCGGCGCGCTCACGAGCAGTCAACCGCGGGTCGCGTTCGAGCTCCTGCAGTCGCTGCGAGATGGCCTCGTGGACGGCAGTCCGCGGGGAGTTGGCTGGAAGTCCGAGCCAGGTGAGGTCATCGAGATCGAGATTCACGTGTCACGTTGATCCGGTGCATTCACGAGCCGTAGAGATTCAAGAGGCGAGCACGGACACTTCCAGGCGACGCTGGAACTCGGCCAGGGTCATCCGGATGTCCCCCGAGTCACTGATGACCTGACGCGCGGGACCGTTGTGCAGGGTTCCCCGCTCACCGGATCCCCACGGATTCCGCAGCGTCACGTATCCATTCTCGATTCCCGTGACCAGCAGGGCATGCTTCGCGTGCATGCCCCCCTGGCTCCAGTCGAGGCCGACGGGAACCTCGATACCGCGCGCCGTGCTCGCGGCAATTCTCTGGATCACGGCTGCACCGTTGCCGGAGACCGTGCGCATGTCGCCGTCGGCACCGCCCGTCAGGTCGCGGAGCAGGCCGGTCATGTCCTCCGCGGACATCCCACCCGACCCGTTCGCACGACTGTCCGTCGCGTTGTTGTAGTCCCCCTGGGAACTCTGGTCCATCAAGGTCGACTGCATCACGCGATCGACGGCATTCCGGGAACTGCTGTCTCGCCGCATGGACCCGTCGTCCCGACGATAGGTCACCCCACCGGCAGTGGTCGATTGTCCGGTCGTCATGAGGTCGGTCACCAGCCTGGCATACTCGGCAGGATGGTTGATGGCCATGTAGTACTGGGCCGTGGCGGCTGCACAGGTCCCCCGGTTCGACTGGTTGATCAGGCCCGGATGTGCCAGTTCCAGCACGAGGTCACCGAGGACCTCTCCGGTCGAAAGCCCGGCCTGGCTTGCCCCGGCGTCGACGCCCTGCGTCGCGAATCGGGCCAGGTGGTCAAGCAATGTCTGGCCCGTCTTCAGATCTTTCTGATCCAGCATCCCGACGATCGCATCGAACGAGTTTCTGGCAACCGATGGTACCGCCTGACGGATGGCAGCGATCTGCGCCTCCCGGTCGGCCACGGTCGGTGCACCTTGAACCACGCCCGCGTCAGCACCTCCACCCGCCACGGGCAGCGCCCTGGCCGGGAGTCCCCCGGGATCGAGGGACGACGTTCCACCCGGACTCGTCTCTCGCGCATCATTCGCTCTGCGCGTGGGGCGGACCATCCGTTCGACCTTGCTCATGATCTCGTCGAATCTCGCGATGAGGGCGTTCTCGGCTCCGGAACGCTGGGCCGGCTGCAGTCGCTTGAGGGACGCGACGAGTTCGCCGAGGCCGGCAAAGGCTCGTCTCTCGAGCATCCAGGACGGCATGAAGGCGCGCGGATGGAAACGGTAGGGGACCCGGCGCACGTGGCGAACGCGACGATACCGAGCCGGGCGCGAGGCCGAGGCCGAGACTGCCAGGTTGAGGCGGGACGGACGGGGACCGGAACCGCCTGACGAAGCGCTCCCGGGAGGTGCGGGCACGTCCGGTGAGAGGGCCGTTGCGGCCACCAGAGAACCGGTTCCCCGGACCGCCGGCAAGGTGAGTCGTCGGCTGCTGGTGTTCCCGATGTTTCCAGACATGCGTGCACCTCCTCGAGAATAGGCAGCCTCTGATTTCTTGTATCGGACCTGGATGCAATGTGATGCCTGGGATGTCGTTTGCGCATCATAAAATACTTGTTAAATCGTGCAGGTTGCGATCCTTCCGGACCCTGCCCCCGAGCTGGAGTCGGTGCCGATCGGGGAGATGGTCTTCCCGCTCCAGTCGTGACCGGATGACGGCCCGCGGGTATGATGTCTCCGTCCGGTTCGTGTTCACCTGAAAGGGGCACTTCCGATGGAATCTCGTAACCCGGTCCTGCGGCGCATGCTCGAGCGTGCACCTGCAGCCTTCGATGGCGTCATGACCGTCGACGGAACGGTCAACAAGACGTTCTTCATGCTCCTGCTCGTCTGCCTGGGGGCTTACTCCACGTATTCCATGGCCGTGATCGGCAACCAGCTCTGGATTCCTCTCGGCATCGGCGGAGTCCTCGTCGGGTTCATCCTGGCGCTGGTGATCACCTTCAATCCGGCGCTGGCTCCCGCGCTGGCTCCCATCTATGCGGGATGCGAGGGCCTGGCGCTGGGTGGCGTTTCGGGCTTCGCCGAACAGTTCTACCCCGGCATCGCGACGCAGGCCGTGCTCCTGACCTTCGGTGTCGCCTTCGCGATGCTGGGCCTTTACCGCTTCAAGATCATCCAGGTGACCGATCGCTTCCGGACCGGTCTGACCTCCGCGCTGATGGGCCTCATGGTGGCCTATCTCATCTCGTGGGTGTGTGGCCTGCTCGGACTGCCGATCAACCTGATTCCGCAGCATGGCGTGATCGGTCTCGTGGTCTGCGGCGCCATCGTGGTCCTGGCGGCGCTGTCTCTCACCCTCGACTTCGATTTCATCGACCAGGGAGCCCACCGGGGGGCACCCCGTGCGTATGAATGGTACGGTGCCTTCGGCCTGGTCGTCACCCTGGTGTGGCTCTACGTCGAGATCCTTCGCTTTCTTCAGATCCTGAATTCCCGCGATTGACGCGCCATCAGGTCGATTTTCGGGGCCCTGCAAGGCATTGCAGGGCCCCGTTCTCGTCAGATTCCTGGGGGCCCCCCTGTACGGTCTGCCCTCGAACGGGTAGAACCATGACATGGCCGATACCGTGAAACTCGTCCTCTGCCGTGGCTGCGGCACCCGCCTTCCCGTCGTGGAGGCCAATCCGGATGCCCGATACGAGGCCTCGGCCGAGTGCTTCCGGACCTACGGGCGCCTCACCGTCTACTCGATCGCGCACCGTTCTCCCGACTTCCTGCATCAGCACGTGGTCGACACGTACGGGTCCCAGCACGTGTCGGACGAGGCTCCCGCACTCTTGCCCGCTTTTGCCCTGATCGGGTTGCATCTGTGGCTCGAGCGCGGGTACACGGGTAAGCAGATCAAGGAGACACATGCGCGCCTGGCCCGGATCAAGCGGAGCTGGCCGCGCTTCGAGGTGCCGCAGCGTGATTGGACGATGACCATGCTCGATCCCCTCGAGGCCCCCGAGGGGCCCGAGCGTGACGCGGTCATCGAGGCCTGGGCCCGCTCGGTCTGGGCCGCGTGGGAACCCCGTCATGGCGAGATTGCCGCTCTGGTGGACGAGGTTCTGGCTGCCCTGCCTTCCCCCTGAACGTCAGAACAGGGCAGATCCGTCCGACAAGCTCAGGCGCGTGAGCCTTTCGCGTGCCGCCTCGAGGGTTTCCGGGCGCTTGGGAAATGCGAAGCGGATCCACGGGCAGGGCCGCGAACGGTCCGACATGAAGCTGGAACCGGGAACCGCGGCAACACCGATCCGGGTGATGAGGCGCTCGACGAACGTCGTGTCATCCAGTCCGGAGGCCCGGATGTCGGCCAGCATGTAATAGGCTCCTGCGGGCATCAAGGGCTTGAGGCCGGCCGATTCCAGCACGTCGTACATCAGGGCCCGGCGTTGACGGTAGGCCGCCAGCATGCCCTCGTAGTAGGACGCAGGAAACGCGAGCGCCGTCACGGCCGCTTCCTGCAAGGGAGCGGGAGCCCCCACCGTCAGGAAGTCGTGCGCCCGACGGATGGCCGTGGTCAGGTCGGCCGGTCCGATCACGTAACCGAGACGCCACCCCGTGACGGCGAAGGTCTTGCTGAGGCCACTGATCGTGAGCGTCCGGTCCGCCATGCCCGGCAGGGAGGCGATCGAGACGTGCTCGCCCTCGTAGACCATGTGTTCGTAGATCTCGTCCGTGATGGCCAGCGCATCGTGTTCCTGGCAAAGAGCGGCGATCGCCTCGAGTTCGGGGCGGCTGAACACCTTGCCTGTCGGGTTGTGGGGAGTGTTCACCACGATGGCCCGGGTACGGGGGCCGAAGGCCGCCCGCAGGGCCTCGGGGTCGAAACTCCAGCCTGGTGGGTGCAGTGGCACGAAGCGCAGGCGGGCCTGCGAAAGGATCGCGTCGGGGCCGTAGTTCTCGTAGAAGGGTTCGAACACGATGACCTCGTCACCGGGTTCGATCACCGAGAGCATGACCGCCATCATCGCCTCCGTCGCCCCGCAGGTGACGGTCACGTGACGTTCCGGGTCGACGTCGGGAATGCCGTTGAACGCGCGTGCCTTGACGGCGATCGCCTCCCGAAGAGGACGCGCCCCCCAGGTGATGGCGTACTGGTTCACGTCGGCGCGGATCGCGCGCACCGCCGCTTCCTTCAGGGCTTCCGGGGCGGGAAAGTCCGGGAATCCCTGGGCCAGATTGATGCCGTCGTGCTGCTGACACAGCCGGGTCATCTCGCGGATGACCGACTCGGTGAAACTCTGGACACGGGATGCGATGTGCGTGCGCATGCGGGACCTCCCGGTTGCCCCCACTCGAGGGCCGACGTCACGACCCATCATAGCGTGCATCCTTTCCTCCGGCCGTCCCGGATGGCCCGGTGCGTACGGGAGCCTCGACCTCGTGATGTTTTCCCCGGTCTGGTGGCAAAACTGATAGCTGTCACGCGATCTGGTGATGGACGGCCACCATACTCGCGACAATTCTCACAGGTCAGGTACGTGAAGCCCGGGTAAGTTATGTTCAAGCCCGATCCGATCGGGGACGACCCGGAGGTGACCCGCGTGAAGAGTCTGACATACGGCGACATGCCAGAATACCGGGCCGGCAGGCCTGCCGAGGCCCGGGCGAGTCGCATCGGAGTTGGGTTGCGCCAGCACGAGGGCACCCTCGAGAGACGGCGCGACCGGTCCACGGACAGTTCCTGGGAGCACCTGCTCAGCCGGCGTCTCGCCCTGTTCAAGCTCGTCGCCAGCCAGTTCTGAATCTCCGCGTGACATCGGTCGATGATGCCCGGTGACACGAGACGACGGCCCCGGATCTACCCGGGGCCGTCGTCCATGTCAGGACTGTTCGTCGATAGCGACCCACCGCGCGAGTGCCCGCCGGTCCAGCTTCCCTCCCGGGAGGCGGGGCAAGCGTTCCAGGGCGAGCATGTCCCGGGGGTGCTTGTGGCGGCCGAGCCAGGGCACCAGAGCACCTCTGAGCCGTTCGAGGGACCATCCTTCCGGAACGTCCCCCTCGAACACCACCACCGGGACGTGGCCC
>JBIIHZ010000159.1:0-5375 GCA_044235265.1 Candidatus Sericytochromatia bacterium | reverse complement strand
CTGGCCGAGGGGTGCGACCGGCGACTGGTCGGCCTCACGCTCGAGGGCCGGGCGATCGCCCGCGATGGCGCCCCCGTATTCGCGGGTGAGGCCGAGGTGGGGCGTGTCGTGAGTGGCACCCATTCCCCGCTCCTGCAGGCCCCCATCGCCACGGCCTTCGTCCAGGCCCACCTGGTCGAACCCGGCACCCGCCTCGAAGTCGAGATCCGCGGCAAACGCTCGGCAGCGACCGTCGGCCGCCCCGCCTTTTACCGCCGTCCCCGCCGTCAACCCTGAAGCTCCCCGGAGAACCATCGATGCTCCCCACGGATTGTCACTACACCCAGACTCATGAATACCTGCGCGTCCAGGACGGCTCGGCCGTCGTGGGCATCACCACCCATGCCACCGAACAACTCGGGGACGTCGTGTTCGTGGAACTTCCCGCGGTGGGTCGCGTCCTCCAGAAGGGTGAGAGCTTCGGCGTCGTCGAGTCGGTGAAGGCCGTCTCCGACCTGTATGCGCCCGTGGGCGGGACGGTCGTGGCCGTCAACGAGGCGCTCGAGGGCCAGCCGGGCCTCGTGAACGAGGATGCCTTCGGGGAAGGCTGGATCATCCGCCTGCAGCCGTTCACGGAGGCAGACCTGGCGGCCTGCCTCTCTCCCGAAGCCTATGCAGCCCTGATCGGAGGCTAGGATGCCCTTCAATTACCTGCCGCACACCGAGGCGGAACGCCAGGAGATGCTGGCCCGCATCGGGGTGGCCTCGATCGACGACCTTTACCAGGCCGTGCCGGATTCTCTGCGTCACTTCGAGCTCGAGATCCCCCCTTCGGCCAGCGAACTCGAGGTCAACCGGCGCCTGTCGAGCCTCGCCGCGCGAAACGTCCCGACCAGCCAGGTCAGCTCCTTCCTCGGAGCCGGGGCCCAGCGCCGCTATGCACCGGCGGCCGTGGACTGGGTCCTCCACCGCTCCGAGTTCTTGACGGCCTACACCCCGTACCAGCCCGAGGTGGCCCAGGGAACCTTGCAGGTCATCTACGAGTTCCAGTCGCTGATCTGCCAGATGACGGGCCTCGACGTGGCCAACGCCAGCCTCTACGACGGCTCGACCGCCGTGCCCGAGGCCGCGTTCATGGCGATGCGCGTCACGCGTCGTCCCCGGGTGCTGATCGCCCGGGACGTGCACCCCGAGTACCGAGAGGTCCTCGCGACCTATGCCAGCGGACCGCACGCGGACATCGCGGAGGTCCCCCTGTCGGGCGGCGTGCTCGACAGGACGCGCCTCGCCGAGTTGCTGACGTCCGAGGTGGCCTGTCTCGTGGTCCAGGTTCCCTCCTTCCTGGGCACGGTCCAGGACATGCATAGCCTGGCCGAGCTGGTTCATGCGGCCGGTGCCCTGCTCGTGGTGGTGGCCGACCCCACGTCGCTCGGCATCCTCGAGGCCCCGGGAGCCTACGGTGCGGACATCGTGGTCGGTGAGGCGCAGGCCTTCGGCAACGCCGTGGCCTTCGGTGGCCCCTACGTGGGCTTCATGGCCTGCCGCGAGACCTTCGCCCGCCAGATGCCCGGCCGGATCGTGGGGCAGACCCTCGATTCGCGCGGACAGCGTTGCTTCACGCTCACGATGCAGACCCGCGAGCAGCACATCCGCCGTGAGAAGGCCACGAGCAACATCTGCACGAACCAGGCCCTCAATGCCCTGGCGGCGACCGTCCACATGGCGGTGCTCGGTCCCACGGGCTTGCGAGACCTCGGTCGGATCGGCCTCCAGCGCGCCCATGCGCTGGCGGAGAAGCTGGCACGGTTGCCGGGCTTCTCGCTGGCGATCGACGCCCCGTTCTTCAACGAGTTCGTGATGCGCCTCCCTGGCGACGCGAGCGAGACGACGACGGCGCTCGCCGAGCGCGGCATCCTCCCCGGCGTCGCCCTTGGCTGCTGGTACCCGGAGTATGCGGATTGCCTGCTCGTCAGCGTGACCGAGCTGAACACGCCCGAGGATTGCGATCGCCTGGTCGATGCGCTGGCCGACCTGCCGGCGACTCGCAGCGTCGTGGCACGATGAGAGGAACCCCGATGGAACCGTTGCTGTTCGAACTGGGCGCCCCCGGGCGCCACGACGCCAAGCTGCCCCCGGTCGGGGTCGCGGAGCGTCCCCTCGAGGAGCTCCTCCCCGCCGGGATGCTCCGCCAGGCCCCGCCCGCGTGGCCCGAGATCAACGAGCTGGATGTCATGCGGCACTTCAACCGCCTCAGCCAGCTCAACTTCTCGATCGACACGAACTTCTACCCGCTCGGTTCGTGCACGATGAAGTACAACCCCAAGATCAACGAGGCCATGGCCCGCCTCGAGGGGTTCGCCCACCTCCACCCCTACCAGCCGTCCTCGATGACCCAGGGCGCGCTCCAGCTCCTGCACGAACTCGAACGCATGCTCGCGAGCCTGACGGGCATGGCCCGCGTGAGCCTGCAACCGGCAGCGGGAGCGCACGGCGAGTTCACGGGCATCCTCATGATCCGCGCGTACCACGAGTCGCGGGGCGAGGGAGCCACCCGCACCAAGGTCCTCGTGCCCGACTCGGCCCACGGGACGAATCCGGCGACGGCCGCCCTGGCCGGCTACGACGTCGTCACCATCCGCTCCAACGAACGCGGTCTCGTCGACGTCGAGGACCTCCGTCGCCATCTGGGCCCCGACACGGCGGCCATCATGATGACCAACCCCAACACGCTGGGCCTCTTCGAGGAAGAGATCGTCACGATCGCGGGCCTCGTGCACGAAGCCGGTGGCCTGCTTTACTACGACGGGGCCAACCTGAACGCCATCATGGGCACCGTCCGCCCGGGCGACATGGGCTTCGACGTCATGCACATGAACCTGCATAAAACGATGTCGACCCCGCACGGCGGCGGGGGGCCGGGGGCCGGTCCCGTGGCGGTGGCCGAACGACTCGTCCCGTTCCTCCCGACCCCGACGGTCGAGACCGACGGACAGACCTACTGGCTCTCGTTCGATCGCCCGGCAAGCATCGGCCGCGTGCGCGCGTTCCTGGGCAATTTCGGCGTGCTCGTGCGAGCCTACACCTACCTGGTCACCATGGGCGCCGACGGGATCGTGCAGGCCTCGCAGGATGCCGTGCTGAATGCGAACTACATCAAGGCCTCGCTCGAGGACCGTTTCGACGTGCCGTTCAACCAGACGTGCATGCACGAGTTCGTCATCTCGGGCGATCGCCAGAAGGCCCAGGGGGCCAACACCCTCCAGATGGCCAAGCGCCTGATCGACTTCGGTTTCCACCCGCCGACGGTCTACTTCCCGCTCATCGTCCACGAGGCGATGATGATCGAGCCGACGGATACGGAATCGAAGACGACGCTGGATGGATTCATCTCGGCGATGCGCACGATCGCCGACGAGGTGGAAGCATCACCCGACCTCGTGCGTCAGGCCCCTCACACCGCGCCCATCGGGCGGGTCGACGAGGTCATGGCGGCCCGGAAGCCGAATCTCTGCTTCACGTGCCGGTGACGGCCGGTCGCTCGACCGCGCCCATCCGCAGGAGCAGGAACACGACGACCCCGACGGAGGCGAACCCCAGCAAGCCGATGGCGATCGCCGCCTGCCACTTCGACCTCTCCACCCGGGAGATACGCCTGACGAGCAGGCCATCCAGGGCCGGAGAGGTCGCGTCGTAAAGCGCGAAATCTGCCCGGAACGCGGCCAGCACGGGATTCATCAGCCTGGCGTGGACCTCGCGCTCTCCCTGCCTGCTCTGCGCGGCGCTCTCCAGCAGGGAGAGCACGGACTGGGTGCGCGCTTCTGCCTCGCGACGCAACGGTTCGAGCGTCCGCGCGAGCGCGGGCTGGTTCTCGAAGGCCACCCGGTAATCATTGCCGACCCCTTCCAGGTTCGAGCGCAGCAATCCCGATAGCGCCACGATCTGGTTCCGGGCGGCATCTCCCATCGGAGTTCCCACCCCCTGCTCGCGCGCCAGGGCCATGACGTGCCCCAGCAGATCGACTGCGGTGGGGAGTTTCACGACCAGGGCATCCATCAGGTAGTACGAATCGAGATCCGGATCCAGGATCAGGTTGGAGCGATCGCCGATGTGAGCGTTCAGGGCGAGCAGGCTCGTGTTCAGGCCCGTCAGGGACTGGGCGATCGCGGTCCGGGGATCCTGGCGGTCGATGAAGCTCCAGTCGGCACGAACCCGGGCGACGACGAGCCCCGTCAGAAACCGGGAGCCGTGGAGGCGATCGCGGCGATCGAGCTCCTCGAAAGCGGCCATGAGGCGCTTCCGAGCCCCCGACAGGCCGAGGGCGAGGTCATCCTTCACGCCCATGCGATGAAGCGCCTGGAGCGGCTGGGTCTCCATCAGGGTCCGGACCGGGCGCAGGTAGGCCACCCCGTCCCGCTCGCGACTGGCGAACGCGATCACGCCGTCCTTCTCGCGGGCGAGCAGCACCACGGCATACAAGATCGGCAGGAGGGTGACGACCAGGACGGTCAGGACGAGCGGAAGGCGTGACCGATTGAACATTTTCACCGGTTTCCAGAGGCACGGGCGGATGACAGGGGGAGCACGGAGGAGGCATCCTGTCCGACGGGCGACCGGAACGGGAGCGTGAACCAGAAGGTGGTCCCGTGGCCGAGGATGCTGTCGACGCCGATCTCCCCGCCGTGGGCCTCCACGAGACTCTTGCAGATGAACAGCCCCAGACCGCGCCCGCTCACGCGCGTGGCCGGATCGAGCCGCGAGAAGCGCTGGAAGAGTTGCTGGCGCCGATCTTCCGGAATGCCTGCCCCCTCGTCGCGGATCTCGACGCGCACGAAATCTCCGAGGTTGCGGGCCCGGACCGCGATCGGTCGATCAGGCGGGCCGTACTTGATGGCATTCGAGAGCAGGTTCGTGAGCACCTGTCCCACCCGGGACGGATCGCACTCGACGCCTGGCAGGTTCGGCGGGACATGGACCTGCAACTTCTGACCGTTCTGTTCGGCCAGCGGGTTGAGGTGCTGGACGATGTCGAGGGCGAGCTTCCAGAGATGGACCTGACGCGGATGGAGGAGGATCTGGCCGCTCTGGAACTGGCTGGCATCGAGGAGGTCGGAAACGAGGGTCGTCAGGGTGTGGCTGGCCCGGTGGATCTTGTCGACGTGCGGCAGACAGGCCTGCGAGGCCGGCTGGCCGATGAGCTTTCGCTTGATCAGCGCCACCGAACTCGTGATGACCTGGATCGGCGTGCGAAGCTCGTGCGAGACCATGTCGAGGAACTGATCCTTGATGGCCTCCGCGGCTTTGAGTTCCTCGAGCAGCGCCAGATGACGCCGATAGGCCCGGTCGAGGATGCCGACGCGCCTGAGCGAGGTCCCGAAGAAGAAGGCTCCGAGCAGCAG
>JBIIHZ010000158.1:0-5378 GCA_044235265.1 Candidatus Sericytochromatia bacterium | reverse complement strand
CGAGGGGACCGGGCAGGGTCTCCAGGAGACGACTGCCCGTCACCACCACCTCGACGAGGTCGTCCCTTCCGGCCGACTCGAGCCAGCGCCCCCCCCATGCGAGCACCGAGGCAAGGGCGGGAGAATCGACGGGGATATTCTCGAGAGCCGGAATGACCCGCTGACACAGGTCCAGCCCCGCTCCTCCGGCCATGAACGTCAGGATCCGGTTCATGAGCAGGACGGGCTCGAGGCTCGGATCGTCCACCAGCCTCGCGAGCACGGTCCGCAGCGGCGCGGTGGCAGCCCAGGGAGCCGGATCGAGAAGACTGGCCACCAGGGCCTCGCGGAAGTCACGCCCCTCGTCGGAGAGGACGTAGTCGAGAGCCGGGGAGGCCAGTTCCCCGGCGCGGAACGAGGGCTCGCGAGTCGCGGCGACGTAGAGTTCCAGCAGCCGGTCGAGTTCCAGGCGCCCCTCGCGCGTCAGGTCTCCGACCAGGCGATCGCGCAGGTGCCGCTTGCGCGGGTCGAGCATCAGCTTGCCCGCGTAGGGCAACCCCACGGCCAGGAACTGGTAACCCGGATTGTGGCGCAGGACCACGCCTTCCATGGTGCTCACGGTCCGCATCAGGAACGCGAAGCGATCCGGCAGGTAGAACGGATGGTCGTGCATGATGGGGCGCAGGCGCCCCAGGATCTCGGCGGTCGTGTAGGGGCGCTGCCCCTCGCCGATCTGGGCCTCGTAGATCTCCTCGACGAGCGGAATCACGCGGCTGCGATCGACCTCTTCGTGCAGGAACCCCAGGCGGACCAGGTCGGTGACGAAGGCATCGAACTCGCGGTAGACGAGGTGCAGGAAGCAATCCACCAGGTGGACCTGGAGATCCTCCGGGATGGTGTCGACCATGCCGAAGTCCAGGTACACGACCTCCCCGTCGGGCCGCACGAAGATGTTCCCGGGATGCGTGTCCGCGTGAAAGAAACCATCTTCCAGCAGCTGCTTGATGAAGGCCCGGACGCCGCGGTTGGCCACCGTCAGGTAATCGATGCCCCAGGAGGCGATGGTCTCGAGGTCGTCGAAGCGAACCCCCTCGATGAAGTCCATCGTGAGCACCCGTTCGCTGGACCACCCGGGATACGGCCGGGGCGCGGTCACCCCCGGAAAGTCCGCGAAATTGGCCCGGAACCGCTCCATGTGGCGGGCTTCCTGCAGGAAGTCCATCTGGTCATAGAGGCTCTGGGCGAAGCGATCGACGATCGCCACGTAGGGCATGTCCGGGGACAGGGGCAGGTGAAAGCGCCGCAGATCCTTTCCGGACAGAAACCGGGCGAGCCGCCGCAGCATCGCGAGATCGAGCTGGATGAGCGCCAGCAGGCCCGGACGTTGCACCTTGACGGCCACGGCGGTGCCGTCCGCCAGCCGCGCCCGGTAAACCTGACCGATCGAGGCGGCGCTGACGGGCCGGACGTCGAACTCGGCGAAACAGGCATTGACCTCCTGGCCGAGTTCCGAGCGGATGAGCGCCAGGGCAAGGTCGGTATCGAAAGGCGGGACGCGGTCCTGCAGGGTCTCCAGCACCTCGAGATAGCCCGAGGGCAGGATGTCCGGGCGCGTGGACAAGAGTTGCCCGATCTTGATAAAAGTGGGACCGAGGGACACCAGCGCATCCCGGAAGTGCAACGCGGCGCGGTGCTGGGTGCGCTCGAACCGGGCCGATGTCCAGTGCGCACGCCGGAACTCGATGTGAAGCAAGCGCCACGCCTGGCCGACGAAGAGCATGAGGATGCTCCACAGACGCCAGGCTCCCCGCAGGGGGTGGGCACGGAAAACGTGTTCGAGTTCCTCGGGATCGTGCTGACGGGGCATGCTGGCTTCCTGGCGGGACCTCGCCAGTATGGCATCGAATGGCATGGGACGGAAGACGGCTTCCGGAAAGGATCGTGGGCCAGGTGGATCTCGAGGATCTCGGACGCGAACTCGAACGACTCTCGCGGGAAGCCGCCGAGACGCGGATGCGCCAGGGGGAACTCGAGGAGACGATGCGCCACGAGCTCAAGACGCTCGGCCGGCAGGTATCCCGCCTCGAGGAACGTCAGCGCAGCCTCGAAGAGCGGCACGACGGCCTGATGCACATGCTGCTCGACACCCAGACCCAGCTGGGGGACCAGGTGGAGCAGGCCCTCGGACGGATCAGGCAGCTCGAGAAGAGCTGGCAGCAGGAGGAAGCCTTCCGGGCCCACGTCGAGCGCACGCTGGACCGCCACGAGAGCGACCTCGACGAGCAGCGCGCGATGTCGCGCACGCTCGAGGAAAGCCTCGAGCAGCGCCATGCCGAATGGCAGGAACAGGCCGACGCGAACCGGATCGAGCAGGAGGCCCAGCTGGGCGAACGCCTGAGTCAGCTCGATTCAGAGTGGCTCATCCGGCAGCGCGACCTTCGCAGCGAGATGGACGACACCCTCGCCGAGGTCCAGGCGGCCCTCGCCTCGGGCATCGAGACCCTGGCTCGACGCCAGGGACGCACCGAAAACGATCTCGTCGCGCTGACCGAACACGGGGCGATCCTGACCGAAACCATCGCCTCGTTCCAGCACCGCATCGAGGAGCAGCTCGAGGGTCGAGAGAAACATCTCGCTCAGCGGCTGGACGACTCCCTGGCCCAGGTGAACCGGGTCCTCGGCGACCTGGACCGCACGCAGCGGGAGCATCGCCAGGAACTCCTCAGGCTCGAGGAAACCGGCACGACGCAGGCCGCCGAGCTGAAAAAAGGCCTGGAATCCCTTCGAGAGGCCGAGGTGGCCCTGAACGCGAGCCTCCAGCGCGCCCTCGAGGCCGTGCGTAGCTCGACGCGCGAAGCCATGGACGCACAGAGAGCGTCCCAGCAACGTGGCCTGGACACCGTCCGGGAAGCCGGAGAAGCGCGGGATGCCAATCTGTACCGGGAACTCACCCGCCTGCGCGAAGAACTCGAGCAGGCCCAGAGGGCCTGGGAAAGCGAGGTCCCGATCCTGCAAGGACGGATGAAGGAAGTCGTCCAGCTGCTCGTGAAGGCCGGACGCCTCGAGGTCCCGGCCCCTGCCGGGAGACCCTCGTCCTCCCAGGCCATGCCGCCAGCACCACCGGCGCAGACCCCGCAGCCCCAGGCTCCGCCCGGCCAGAAGCGCCCCTCCCGTCGCAACCCGTGACCGATCTCGCAGACGCCAACCCGCGGCAACCGGCAGGATGGAATCCCGTCCCTGATGCTGGAGGTGCCCGATGCGCCCATCCCGTCGCCGTTTTCGCTGGGTCCTGGCCGGCACCCTGATCCTGGGTGGCAGCAGTGCCGTCCTGGCGCAGGGCGTCCCCGGCCAGGTCTATCCGGCGCGCGCCGCCGAACTCGAGGCCCGGATGCTCGCCGAGCGGATCGAATCCTCGATCTCCGCCACGCGCGACCGCCTGCGCGACGTGGCCCAGCTCCCGGCCCCGCGCGAGGGCCAGCTTGCCCTGCTCGGCCCGGGCATCCGCTGGAACGTGGTCAGCTCGCCCACCTCGGTCCAGGCCACCGGTCCATCGGTCCAGGACGACCCCGGACACGATCGCCTGTGGATCAGCGCCGGGAAAGGCCTCGGGGCGATCGCCATCCCCCGTGGCTGGTTCGGTGGGGCGATCGCGCACCTGCCTTACGAGCCAGGCACGGCCCGGTTTCTGCTGGACGCCTCGCGCGTCCCCGTGCCCGGCACCGCCGTACCGGACGGCCACGAGCGAGATCTCGTCCAGCAGCTGGCCACCGACGGCCGGGGCGTGCTCGAATCGGCGCAATCGCACCTGGCGGCCGCCCGCGTGCCCAGTTCAGGCTGGACGGTCGTGGTCCGGCATCCCTCCAGCGGGGTCTGGACGGGACTGAAACGACTCGAACCCGATTTCCTGGCTCCTGCCACGGTCGTGAGCGCCCTCCCGGCCGAGCCCCGGAAGGGACCTTCCGGCTCGTGGTCCTGGCTCGGTGGCCTGGCCCTGCTCGCGGGCCTGGCGGTGGTCGCCGGCAAGAACCCGGACGGCCTGGTCCGGCTCGGCGGACAGCTCGGCCGCGCAGCCAGACGTCCGCTCGCGCTGGTCCGGGACCTCCACGTGCCCGAATCGCTGCCGCGAGCCCTCGGACCGGACGAGATCGACTTCCTGCGAACCGAGCAGGTCAGGAACCTGCGCGAGATCTGGACGCACACCGAGGAACGCCTGACGGGGCAGCGGCACTGGGTGCGTGACGAGATCAAGCGGCTGCACGAGGACGTCACCGAGGGGCGCCGGAACCTGGCCATCGAGCTCAACTCCCTCGCGGCCCGCCTGGAAGACGAGCGGCTGGAAACGATCCAGCAACTGGCAGACCTCAAGACCCGCGTGGACCGGCTCGAAAGGACGCATCGCGACCTCGAGGAACTGGCCCGGGATAACCGGGAATGGCTTGCCCACCAGGTCACGCGCGACGAGGCACGCGACGCTCAACTGGCGGAGGTCCACCAGGCCGTCGAGCAGGTCCTGATCGAGGCCCGGACCGTGACCCGGACCTCGCGCACGCAGGCCGAGGACTCGCTGGGCGAGAAGGCCCAGGCCATGGAAGCGAAGAGCCGCCAGACGGACCTGCGCGTGGATCACGTGGAGGAGCGGCTCGAGGCCGTGGACGACCGTCTGCAGAGCCTGGTCGCGCGCCAGCAGGAGGCTCTGGACCGGCTCCTGGGGATGGAGCAGCGCGTCGGGGACCGACTGCGCCGGATGGACGAGCAACTGGCCTCAGGAAGCCGATAGACGGCGATTTTCGCCGTGAACCGAGGGTGTCATCGCCTCACCAGGTACAAGATCACCTGGTTTGACAGGTCGATGACCACAAAGCTCAGGTGGCCGTTTGCCCTGGAAGAAGCGTCCAGCAAGGCTCCGCTGGCGAAAGACCAGCTCAGGACCGGTCTCGCGCGTCGGTCTATGAGCGAATCCATCCTTCCCGTCCAGGAGAACTTCGGCTTTCGATCGCTCACCCCGACGAAAGCGAGTCCTCCGTCCGTGGCGCTGTCGAAAGGCGATCTCCAGGGACTGCAACAGGTCAAGCAGGCTTTCAGACACGATCCGGCCACCCTGGCCCGGATCACGACCCTCGAGCAGAACCTCACGCCAGTCGAACAGATGGGGCTCTGGTCGAGACTGGGCAGCCAGAATCCCCCGGACCTGTCGGTGGTCATGGCCTTCCTGGGGATTCCCGATCTGCCGTTCCTGCACCCTCGCAAGAACATGCCCGCGGGCAAAGACCTCATCGAACGGAATGACGGGGGGTCGACGGCACCACCAGAAAAGCGACGAAAACGGCCTTTACCGGCACGCTCCCGCTGGCCAGTCGGCGCAGTCTCGCGGGCAACTCCGGGGGCATGACGGTCGATCA
>JBIIHZ010000157.1:0-5384 GCA_044235265.1 Candidatus Sericytochromatia bacterium | reverse complement strand
CCGTTCTCCCCGTGGTGGACGATCTCGGGAATGGCGAGGGCATTCGCCCCGACGAGCGGCAGCCCCGAAGCGGCCGCCTCGAGCAACACCATGCCCTGCAACTCCGACTCGGAGGGCAGGACGAGCACGTCGGCCGCCCGGTACACCAGGGGGAGCAACTGGTCGTCGATGAGGCCGGTGAAGGTGGCGTGTTCGGCCAGGCCGCGCTCCGCGACCATCGCCTTCACGTCCAGCACGCCCGTGCCCACGAAGAGGGCGTGACAGCCGGTCTCGCGATGGACCTCCGGCAGGGCGTCCACCAGCACCTCGAGCCGCTTTTCGAGCGCCAGCCGACCCACGTAGAGGACCACGGGACGATCCGTCGGCACCTTGAAGCGCTTGCGGACGGCGAGCTTCTCCTCGGGAGAGGGCGCCCGGAACAGCGTCAGGTCCACCCCGTTGGAGATGGGCACCGGCTGTTGCGTGATACCGCGCTCAGTCAACATATCGCAAGCAAGATTTGTCGGCGCCGTGACAAAGTCACACTGGTTCAGGAAGTTCACGACCTCGGTCCAGTAGACACTGTCCCAGATCTTGTAGGCCGTCCAGTCCCGGCTGTAGGGAAACGGGATCAGGTTGTCCGGGATCCCGTGATTGCTCGCGACGACGGGAATGCCCAGGCGGCGGGCATGCTTCCAGGCGGGCGCGCCCATGACCGTGGGCGTGACGATCTGGACGAGATCCGGCTGGAGTCGTTCGATCGTCTCCCGGACCACGCCTTCGGGCAAAACGGCCAGGCGCGGTGCGGCTGTCGACTTGCGAGCCGCCATCAGGGCGAACTTGAGCGCCCTGGCCCGGATCACGACGGTGTTGCCGTCCTGTTCGACATACGAGCGCAGGCCCTGGGCACTGGGGGCCAGTACCGTCACCCGGTGCCCCCGTTCGGCCAGGCCGTGAGCCAGGCGGCGAAGGGTGATGGCACTGCCACCCAGCGTGGGGGGGTAATACTGGTCGGCCACCAGGAGCAGGTTGAGCTTGTCGGTCGCGGTCATGACTTCACCATGACAGCGCCCCCCGGGAGCGTCAAGACGGGCCAGGTGAGCCCGGATGAGCGGACCCGCCCAGAGCCTCCAGGACCCAGGGAGCGAGATGTTCGAGCCGGATGAAGCCTTCGAGGGGAGGCATGCCCACCGCGAGAAGGGGGACGAGGCTGTCCCCGGCGCAGAGGCCCCCGTGGTTGCCGCGCCCCATGCCCAGTCCGGTATGGAACTCGTGCCCCTCCCGGGCCAGCACCACGAGGTCGCCGGGCCGATCGAGCGCACCCGCCAGCCTCCCGAGGGGGTCTGGATAGATTCCCCAGAGCAGGCACCCGCCTTCCTGCCGACAATCGAGCACCCCGGGGTCCCCGCTCAGGGACCAGACCTGACCCGCGGCGTCCCGGACGTCACCACCGGGCTTCCAGGACAGGCTCCTGCCCGTCCCGGCCTCCTCGCAGAAGAACCGACCGCCCTCGAACCACGCCACCAGTCCGACGGCCGGAAGCCCGAGGAGGTGTTGACGCACCGCGGGTCGATCCTCGGGCTCGCGGACATGGACGTAAGCCATCCGGTCATTGGGGGCGACCGCGAGTCGCGCCCGGCCGGACAGCAGCCCCCCCCGGACGAGCGAGGCAACCTCGAACCGCCGAGCCACGAGCGCCGTCAGATCGACCGAGGCCGGGCCGCCGAGCAGCCGCGTCTGGGCATGGTCCCCCACCAGGACCCACCTTGCTCGGCGCAGCGCCTCGCGAGGAGACCCGAACATCCCCAGCAAGCGGCCGACGAGGCCATCGATGCGCCGGAGGCTGTCGTCCACCCGGTCAGGTCCTCTCCGATGCGAGTGACCGTCGTGGTCACCCAGATAGACTGCCAGGAAATCCGGGGCAACCAGACGGAACAGCCGGATGGCGTTCTCGACGGCAAACGCGTCCGTCAGTCCATGAAACCTGCGTAACCCCGCGGCCGGGGCCCCGTCGAGCAGATCGCCCCACACCCAGTGGCGAGGCCCCATCAGCCCGAGCGTCCGCTCCAGGCGCCCGCACCCCTTCAACCAGACCGGCAGACGCACCCTGTGCCAGTGGGTGGCTCGATGGATGGGGAAGTTCACCACGGCGACCCGGTGTCCGCGCGCCTCCAGTCGCTCGAAGAGTGTGGGGGTGTCATGCGCCAGATGACGCGCATTCAGGTCGATCACCACGTCCTGGATGGGTCGGTCCCATGTGCCACTGAGAAAACGCTCGGGGGACGGCCAGTAATGGACGTACCGGTCTTCCGCATGCCGGTACCAGAGGATGCCCCGTATCCCGTGGGCCCGGGGCGGACGGCCCGTGACGAGACTGGCGATCGCCGTGGGAGTCACGCTCGGAAAGGTCGAGCACACGCGCCAGGACATGCGACCGTGGGCGGCGAGCCACGCCAGATTCGGCAGTCGGGACCATTCCCGGGAGAGCCACCTGGGGGCCCACCCGTCGACGAGGATCAGGACAATCGGTCGCGCGTCGGCCATCCCACTCCCCCCCGTCGGAACACCATGTCGTCCCCATCCGCCTCCGGCAACGCCCGACCGCGTGCTTGACCCGCCACGGGCGGCTGGTTAGCCTGGGGACAGGTCGCATGCATCCGTCACCCCTCCTCCCTTCCCGCGCACCACGTCGCCCCCCTGCAAGTCGGCCTCTCGCCGGGCTCCTGGCCGGGCTGCTCGTCTTGGGGTTCGCCCCGCCGGCCCAGGCCAGCGTCCCGCCTGCGACCGAGGTCCTGCGGGATCGCATCCCGCCCCTCCAGGAGCATCTGGCGGCTGCCCGGCAGCGCCTTCTCGACGCCCCGCTGGACGGGGCCGAGGACCAGCTCGGCCTGGCGCGAGGAGCCCTCGACACGGCCTCGATGCTCGAGGCCCTCGGTCGCCCCGTGAACCGGAGTCAACCCTGGCGCGTGGAAGCACGCCGGCGCCTGGATCTGGCATATGCGATGGCGATGCCCAGCCCGGTCGCCGAGACGCGAGGGCTGTACCTCGATGGGGATGCGATCCCGCGGACGCGCGAGGGGGTCCAGCGGCTCGTGGCACGCCTGGCCGATGCCGGCTTCAACATGCTGCTTCCCGAGGCCTTCCGACGTGGATACGCCCTGTTCCGGACCCCGAGAGCCCCCCTCGACCCGAGCTTCGAACAGGCGCCCGAGGTCCTGGAATGGCTCGCGGACGAGGCCCACGCCCGGGGCATGGAGGTCCATCCCTGGATCTGGACCTTCCGGGTCCAGTCGCCGGGCTTCGGGAACCCCGTGCTGTCCCCGCTGCCGGGCCTCGCCGCGCGACAGGACGGGGGGCAGAACGCCCGCTTCCTCTCCCCGGGAGATCCGGCCGCCCGGGCCTGGGTGTTCGGTCTGGTGGACGATCTGGCGAGCCGGGTCGAACTCGATGGACTGATGCTCGATTACGTGCGGTACGACGAGGAAACCCCGAGCGACTGGACGAGCTGGACCCGCTGGTCGCTCGACTGGCTGGCCCGCAAGGGCAAGCTCCCACCCGCTCGGCCCGAAACGGGTACACCCGAATGGATCGACTACCAGCTGTGGCGCGAAGCCCAGGTTCACCGGACGGTCGCCGGGATCCGGGCGAGACTCCAGCGTCGCGACCCCGGCCTCCGGCTGGGGGTCGCGACGTTTCGCGGCGAGCGATACGGTCGCCTGAACAAGCTGCAGCACTGGCGTCACTGGGCCGATCAGGGGTGGATCGACTATGACGCCTCGATGCTCTACACGGCCCGGACCTCCGACCTGGAGACGTGGCTGGACTGGGAAACCGACGAGGGGCGGCGCCCGGGTCTGCTGTTCCCGATCCTGGGCCCCCTGCGCATGACCGAACCGGTCCAGCAGACGCTCGAGCAGATCGCGTTCGTGCGGTCACGGCATCAGCAGGGAGTGCTGTTTTTCTCGCTGAGCCATCTCGACGACGACCTGCTCGAAGCCCTCCGGCTGGGGCCTTTCCGACGTCGGGCCTATCCGGTCCACCGCCACCCCGTGAGGGCCAGCCGTCGCCTCCTGAGCGACCTCGCCAGCGGTTACCTGAGGGGCCTGCAGATCCATGCGCCCGCGCTGCAGGCCGCGACCGCGGCCGGTCTGCGCCGCGACGTGGAGAGCCTGGCCCGCAGCCTGCCGCTCGCCGAGACGCCCTACCTGCTGACGGAGGCCCTGCTCACGCGGCTGGAGAACCTGGACGGGGCCACGCGCGACCCCGATCTGTCGGCGTCCGTGAGCGAGGAACTCCGGACCCGACTGGCAGACGTCAGGAGCCTGTGGCGAGCCCACGCCCACGCCACCACCCGCACGCGCCCGACCGCCTCCACCCAGCCCCCGATGCCGCCCGCCGTGCGCGAGACGGAGCGACGCGATTGAACCGTCCGGCGGTGGTCCTGCTGGACAAGGACGGGGTGCTGATCGACCTTCACGCCCGGTGGGGTCCCGTGGCAGCGGCGCGGTCCCGACTGCTCGCCGCACGCATCCCGGGACTCGAGGCTTCCCGGGTGGCCGGATGGCTCGGCCTGGGCCCTGACGGACGCCTGGGCCCAGGCCCGATGGCGCATCTCGGCCGCCAGGCGATCGCCCGGGAGCTGCAACGCTGGCTCGAAGGACACCTGCCTGAACGCATCGACTGGCAGCCCCTGATCGAAGACGCCTTCCGCAACGCCGACGGTCACGCCGGGCCGGCCGTGGCCCGCCCGGGTGTGCTGACGCGTCTGAGCGCCTGGAAAGCCGTCGGGACTCGGCTCGTCGTGGTGACGAGCGACGGTACCGAGCGTGCTCGCGAGGACCTCGACCGGGTGGGAATCCTGCCCCTGCTCGACGGCGTGCTGGGCTCGGACCGGGTCGTCAGGGGCAAGCCCTTTCCCGACATGGCCCTGGCCGGCGCGCGCCTCGCGGAGGTCCCCTGCGAGGAGGCCTGGCTCGTGGGGGACACGTGCGAGGACCTGCTCATGGGTCGAGAGGCCGGAGTGGGCCGGGTGATCGGCATGACGGGCGGCGCATGCTTGCGAGACGACCTGGCGCCCTGGGCGGACCGGGTGGTGGACGGCTGGGACGATCCAGACCTCAGCTGAGGGCCTGACGCAGCGCGTGGAGGGCTCCCTGGATGTCCTGGCGCTTGACCGACACGTCGATCCGGGAGGCATAACCTGCAACCAGGGAGGCCTTCTGGATGGCCGAGTCCGTGAGGATGGCGGCGGACCGGGAGATGGAGACGGCCAGGGGAAAGAGCTTGGCCATGTCGAAGGCCTCGATGGCCGACTTCAGCTGGCTGACCTGCCCCTCGAGTTGCCCGGCCTTTTCCATGAGCAGACCGTTGAACTGACCGGCTGTCCGCCCCAGGTTGGCGGCCTG
>JBIIHZ010000156.1:0-5426 GCA_044235265.1 Candidatus Sericytochromatia bacterium | reverse complement strand
CCCGATTCCACCGGGAAGAACATCTGGGATCGATCTTCGGGGAGGTCCTTGAGGCCCACGCCCAGCCAGGGGCGCTCGACCTTGCCATGCTCCCGCAGTTGCGGAACGACGCGGGCCACGGTGGCCACGGGGACGGCGAAGCCGATCCCCTGTGCGTGAGCGGCGACGGCCGTGTTCACGCCGATGACCTGACCCGCCATGTTGAGCAGGGGCCCGCCCGAGTTCCCCGGATTGATGGGAGTGCTGGTCTGCAGGAACCCGACCCGGTTGTTGAGAGCAACCTCTCGGTCCATCGCGCTGAGGATGCCGGCCGTGACGGAGTGGGTGAGGCCCAGCGGACTGCCGATGGCGACGGTCCACTGCCCGACGCGCAGGCTGCCGGCATCCGCGAGCTTCAGGGCGGGCAGGTTCTGCCCGTCGATCTTCACCACGGCCAGGTCGCTGCCGGGGTCTGCTCCCACCACCTTGCCCTTGAATTTCTTGCCGTCCGGGAAGGTGACCGTCAGATCGTTGGCCCCGGCGATGACGTGGTTGTTGGTGACGACCACGCCCGATGGGTCGATGACGAAGCCACTTCCGACGCCCTTCTGCTGGATGATCTGCCGGCGCTGGGTGAAGGGCATCCCGAAGAAGTCCTCGAAGCCGAAGGGCATCATCGGCTGCACGGGAACGGAGCGCTGGCTGACGGTGTCGATGTTGACGACGGCTGGCCCCACGCGATCGACCAGGTCGGCGATCGGTTCCTGGCCGCGAGGTGCGGCGGATACCGGAATGGCGGCGGGTGCCTCGGCGGGCGTCGAGGCAGGCAGGAACTGCTGGCCGGCCGGGGTCCTGGTGAGCGTCCAGGTGGCGAGAGTCCCGCCGGCGATGCCGGCGACCAGACCCACGGTGGCCGAGAGCATGGACGTACGCACGGGTGATCCTTTCACAGACACGACACGATGCGGCATGATACGCCTCGGACGGCGCAAGCTCCAGAGGATGGGCGGGCCGGCACGGAAGGGGCGACGCGTGCACGCAGGGTGGACACGACGGAGAAGGGCAAGGGGGGCCTCGGGGCTCGTCCTGGGCCTCGTTCTCTGGCTGGGGACCCCGTCCCACGCCCTGGCCTGGTCCGATCACGCGGTCCTGACGCGTCTCATCCTGCGCTCGGCCGCATGGCTCGACCAGTGGCGCGATCTCGAGGTCACGCCCTGGACCTATGAAAAGGCCGACACGGGGCCCTATGCCCCCCTCTACACGCCGGTGTACGTCGATCGGCTGGTCGGCGAGAGAACGTCAGCGCGCGAGGTGTTGCTGCGATACGTCGAAGAACCGGATTGGGGCATGGACGACGGTCTGCAAGTCTCTCCCTTCCAGGGCCTGTTCGGAGGGAGCCAGTCGTACCGCCACCGGTCGTCCTATTTCGCCCAGGGGGCCCTGCGGTTCGGGCGCGCGCCCGAACGGTGCAAGTCATCTTACGAGATGGCGGCGAAGGCCTTCGAGAACCGCGATCCGTACTGGGGGTTCCGGTACCTGGCCCGTGCCCTTCATTACCTGCAGGACCTCGGAGAGCCTTACGAGATCCGTCCCTTCCTGCCGGTCGACCTCGTGCTGACCCAGGCCAGCGGGGAACGGCTCGGGACGATGTCGACCAACCTGCGCATCCATTACGAGGCCCTGGTCGCCCATCACCTGCACAAGCAGGAAGATGCGGGCAGGGGCCCCTGGCTCGAGGCCATCCGTGATGCCACGGCCGCGACCGTCTTGGGGCCGGGCGAGGCGTCGCGGGCGCTGGCGGACTTCACGGCCGACCACGCCGTGCCGATACTCGAGGCATGCAACCGATTCTGGCCACGCCGGGCACGCAGCCAGAAACGGGTCCAGGCCGTGCGTCCCCGGGATCTCGACCCGCCTGAACTCCCACCCTCCTGGGTCACGATCGAGGAACGGACCACGTTGCAGCTCCACGTGACGGCCAAGATCGTCCGGGGCCTGCTCGAGAAGGCCCGCAAGGAAGTCGCCATCGTGCCCGCCCCCGTGGAGGAGTAGCGGAACGATTGACGCTCCATCCTCGATCGGGTAGCGTGAGGGTTCGTGCGTTCACGTGAGGCACCGTGTTCGAATCGCTGACCGACAAGTTGCAGGACGTCTTCAAGCGCCTCCGGGGGCAGGGGACGCTCACGGAAGAGAACATCTCGGAGGCCCTCCGCGAGGTTCGTCGGGCCCTGCTCGAGGCCGACGTGAGCCTCGAGGTGGTCAAGCCCTTCATCCAGCGGGTCAAGGAACAGGCGCTCGGCCAAGACGTCATGCGGGGCATCAACCCGGGCCAGCAGTTCATCAAGGCCGTCCATGACGAGCTCGTGAGCATCCTCGGCGGTGAGCGTCCGCCGCTGGCGGAACGGCATCCCGGCCCCACCGTCATCCTCATGGTAGGCCTGCAGGGCTCGGGCAAGACCACCACGACGGCCAAGCTCGGCCTGTACCTCCGCAAGAAGGGGCGAAATCCGCTTCTCGTGGCATGCGACGTGTATCGTCCAGCGGCCATCCGTCAGCTCGAGGTCCTCGGTAAACAGCTCAACATCCCCGTCTTCAGCCAGGAAGGTCAGACCGACGTCGTGGCGATCGCCCGGGACGGGATCGCCCACGCGCGGGCCAACGGTCGAGACTTCGTGCTCGTCGACACGGCGGGTCGTCTCCACGTGGACGACGCGATGATGGACGAGATCCGCCGCCTGCGGGCTGCCATCGACCCGGCTGAAGTGCTGCTCGTCGTCGATGCCATGACGGGCCAGGATGCCGTGCGGATCGCCGCAGCCTTCCATGAGGCCGTCCAGGTCACCGGACTCGTCGTCACGAAACTCGACGGGGATACCCGGGGTGGCGCGGCGCTCTCGGTCAAGCACGTCACGGGGCAGTCCATCAAGTTCGCAGGTGTCGGCGAGAAGCCCGACGCACTCGAGCCTTTCCATCCGGAGCGCATCGCGACTCGCATCCTCGGCATGGGTGACGTTCTCACGCTCATCGAGCGAGCCCAGGAGGCGATCGACGTCGACGAGGCGAAGCGGCTCGAGCAGAGGTTTCGCAAGGCCGAGTTCGACCTCGAAGATTTCATGGCCCAGCTCCGGCAGGTCCGGAAACTCGGCAGCATGGGTCAGATTCTCGAGATGTTGCCCATCGGCAAGATGCTGGGCGTCGATCTCACATCGGACCACATCGCCCAGGGCGAGGCCCAGCTCCGCAAGTTCGAGGTCATCGTGTCTTCCATGACTGTCTACGAGCGGCAGAATCCTGGTAAGATCGATGCTTCGAGGAAGCGGCGGATCGCTCGCGGGTCGGGCACGTCGGTCCAGGACATCAACACGCTTCTCAAGCAGGTCGAGGCGATGCGCGGCGTCATGAAGCAGTTCGGCGCCTTCGAGAAACAGATGGGCAAGCGTTTTGCCCGCATGGCGAAGAAATCGGGCCAGGGATTCCCCTTCCCGTTTCCTCCCTCGGGTCACCAAGGTTGAAGCAAAGGAGGTGAAACAACATGGTCAAGATTCGCCTGAAGCGGGTGGGTGCTACCAAGCATCCCAAGTACCGCCTGGTCGTCGCCGACGGTCGCTCGCGTCGTGATGGTCGCGTGATCCAGGAGATCGGCTTCTACGATCCTCAGCAGGAGCCCGCCGTCGTCCGTATCGACGAGGCCGCGGCTCTCAAGTGGTTGCGGAACGGCGCTCAGCCGACCGATACTGCCCGTGAACTTCTCAAGAAGATCGGGGCGTTCGAGAAGCTGTCCCAGCCCTCGGCCTAGGAGAGTGCGCCATGGATGCCGTGACGCTCGTGACGCGATTGCTGGACGAACTGGTCGAGTTTCCCGACGAGATCGTGGTGACGGCTGACGAGGACCCGCAGGGGTTGCGTGTCACCGTCTCGGTGTCCCCGGACGACATCGGCAAGGTGATCGGTCGTCAAGGCCGAACCATCCAGGCGGTGAGGACGGTGGTGAGGTCGGCTGCGTCCCGGACTGGCCACCACGTCAGCCTCGAGCTGCTCGAAGACTGAGTTCCCGCGGGGGGCCGGAAAGGTGACTTTCTGGCCCCCCGCGGGTTTTTCCCCTTCGGGATTTTCGACCTCCCTGCCTCCGGGTACGATCAGCGGCGAAGCCCTCGCGCAGGAAGGACCATTCATGTCGTTCACCCTGAATCATGTCTTCGAGCAGGTCGTCTCCCGGCATCCCTCGGGTGTCGGCTTCCGCTACAAGGCCAGCGGGGAATGGCGTGCCATCCGCTACGACGAGATGCACGAGCGCGTGGTGGCCCTGGCTGCGGGCTTTCTCGAGCTCGGCATCGAGAAGGGCGACCGCATCGCTCAGATGAGCGAGAACCGGCCGGAATGGATCCAGACCGACCTGGCCATTCATCGCGTCGGCGCCATCCATGTTCCGGTGTACCAGACCCTCACGGCTCCCCAGATCCGCGATATCCTCCTCGATTGCCAGCCCCGTGTCATCGTCGTGTCCGGTGAAAGTTTCCTCCGGCGGATGCTCGAGGCGATCGAGGGGCTCGATTTCGTTCAGCAGGTGCTGATGCTCGATCCCCTGGTCTCCGGGGAGCTACCGGCTCGCGTGGCGCAGCACGGACAGCTCGTCGAGCGTGGTCGTGCTGCCCTCGAGGGGCATCGGCAGACCCTGGAGAGTCGGATGGCGGCGGTCGTGCCCGATGACGTCGCGTCCATCATCTATACCTCGGGTACCACCGGCAAGCCGAAGGGGGCGATGCTCACGCACGCCAATTTCGCATCGAACGTGAAGGCTGCCCGTGAACTCATCGGCATCACCCATGAGCACTCTTGCCTCAGTTTCCTGCCGCTGAGTCACGTGTTCGAGCGCACGGCTCACTACGTGTTCCTCTCGGCCGGTGCCACCATTCACTACGCCGAGTCGATCGAGGCCGTCCCTGCCAATCTCCTCGAGGTGCGGCCCATCTTCATCGCCTCCGTGCCTCGAGTTTTCGAGAAACTGCGCACGCGGATCCTGACGGCCGTCGGCGAGGCTCCGTTCCTGCGTCGAGCCCTGTTCGAGTGGGCGATGCGGGTCGGGGGCGAGGTGGTCGATCGCCGGATGGCAGGTCAGTCCGTCGGCCCGTTGCTCGCGACGGAATACCAGATCGCCGAGCAACTCGTGTTCTCGAAGGTCCGTGAGCGCGTGGGAGGAAGGCTCCGGTTCGCGATCGCCGGTGGGGCGCCCCTCTCCCCGGAGGTCGGCAAGTTCTTCCTCATCCTGGGGATCGACGTTCTCGAAGGTTACGGGTTGACCGAGACTTCTCCGGTCATCGCATGCAACCGCCCCGGGCTGATCCGTCTCGGGACCGTCGGGAAGCCCATCGACGGCGTCGAGGTCCGGATCGCCGAGGATGGCGAGATACTTGCGCGTGGGCCGAACATCATGAAGGGCTACTTCGGCA
>JBIIHZ010000155.1:0-5429 GCA_044235265.1 Candidatus Sericytochromatia bacterium | reverse complement strand
CCGGTCGGGATCCTGGCCCGACGGGACAGGCCACGCCAGGCCCCGTGCACCGATGATGGCCTCGTGGCCTCGAGGAGGCCAGACGAAACGGAGCGTGAGAGCGTGGGTGTGAAGCATCGTCTCTGGGGTCTGATGGCCCTGTTGGCTCTTCCCGGCTGCGGGACGAGCCCCGGTCCGGTCACCGCTCGACCCTTGCCCGTGGAGGCCAGCAAACCGGTCGTGGCACCGGCACCGGCTCAGCCGGTCGAACAGGCGCGGCCGCTCGTCGTACCGGCCTCGCCGCTCGGCGCGGAGCCTGCCCGGACTGCACCGGCCGTGCCTGCCCTTCCTGCGGTGACGGAGAGCGTGCCCGACCGGAGCGTGTCGCCGACCGCGATGTCGGACGAAACCCTCGCCGGCCCGTCGTCTCTGGCACCTCTCGGTCCGCTGCCCGAATCGCAGCTCACGGATCTCCCCACGGGTGACATTCGCCTGGACGAGGTGACGGTCGGCACGCGGACGGTCCAGCGCGTCGTGCGGACCGGCCGGGCGACCTTCGTGGGAGGCCGCCGATTCGGGAGCTTCGGACGGCACACCTGGCGTTCAGGCTGGCGGAACTGGTGGAACTACGGTCGCTACCGGTATGCCTACGTGGGTGGCTATTACTATCCGTACTACTGGACGGGTGCGGCCTGGTACCCTTACACGTTCTACGATGCAGGCATTCCCTACCAGCCCTACTTCACGTATTACGGGGGCTCGCTGGTGCCCGGGGCGACGATCGTGACCCAGCCCGTGGTCCAGCAACCCATCCAGCCGATCGTGCAGAATCCCGTCTATCCAGCACCAGGCGGGCAGGTGCCGTATCAGGGTCAGATGCCCGCTTTTCAGGGTCAGGTTCCGGCGCTGAACCAGGGGCAGATGCCGCCCGTCAACCAGGGCCAGTTCACCGGGTATCCGGGGCAAGTCTCGACTCAGCCTGCCGCGTACCCGTCCAGCCAGACGGTCGCCACCCGGGGATTCCCGTTCGCAGGCTGGAACTCCGGTTCGAGCAGCATGCCCTGATCGCGGATCGCCTTCCGCTCGCTGCGGACCTCTCCCGGGCATGCCCGGGGGAGGTTCATGGCGTGGTTGATATAAATCGATGTTCTGCGGTATGGTGTCACGGGAAAATCGAAGAAACGGGACGGTGATCCGATGCACGTCTTCATCCCCGCCGAGGTCCTCCCGGACGAGTCTCGGGTGGCCGCCACACCCGAGACCGTCAAGAAATGGATCGCCCGTGGTGCCAGCGTCACGGTCGAATGCGGGGCCGGAAAGCGTGCCGGCGTGACCGATGACGACTATGCCATTGCCGGAGCCCGGCTGAGTGAGACTGCCCTTGCAGACTGGCAGTCGGCCGATCTCGTGCTCAAGGTGCGCCGGCCGGCGACGCCGGCTGAGGGGCTCCGGGACGAGGTCGCGGCCTTTCGCCGCGGATCCGTCCTGGTCTGTCTGATGGAACCTCATCGGGAGCCGTCCCTTCTCGAGCTGCTTCGCGAACGCGGGGTCACGGCCTTCGCGCTCGAACGGGTGCCGCGCATCTCGCGAGCCCAGTCCATGGACGTGCTTTCGAGTCAGGCCAATCTCGCCGGGTACCGGGCGGTCCTTGCGGCCGCGGCCCTCTACGATCGGGCGATCCCCATGATGATGACGGCGGCCGGTACGGTGGCCCCGGCGCGGTTCCTGGTCATGGGCGCGGGGGTGGCCGGTCTCCAGGCGATCGCCACCGCTCGCCGGCTCGGCGGCGTCGTGTCCGCCACCGATGTGCGTCTGGCGGCACGCGAGCAGGTGGAATCTCTCGGCGCCACCTTCGTCATGGTCGAGAACGAGGAATCTCGCCAGGCCGAAACGTCCGGGGGGTATGCCCGCGAGATGTCCGCCGAGTACCAGCGGCTGCAGGCCGACCTGATCCGGACGACGCTCGGCAAGACCGACATCGTGATCTGCACGGCCCTGATCCCCGGTAAGCCTGCCCCCCTGCTCGTGTCGGAAGAGATGGTCGGCCTGTTGAGACCCGGTTCGGTCATCGTCGATCTCGCGGCCGAGGCAGGGGGCAACTGCGCCTGCACCGTGCCGGGCGAGACCCGCGTGCACGGGGGCGTGACCATCGTCGGAGAGCGCAACATGGCTTCACGGGTGCCCGCCTCGGCCAGCCAGCTGTTCGCGCGCAACATGCTGGCCTTCGGGGAACTGCTCGTCGATCCCGCGACGAAGTCGCTCCGTCCCGACCACGACGACGAGATCCTGGTCGCCTGCCGCGTCACCCAGGGCAAGGAGGTCCCCGCATGAATCCGTCCGTGCAAGAGGTCTCGCTGGCGCACGAGCTCACCGTGTTCGTGCTGGCCTGCTTCGTCGGCTATTACGTGGTCTGGAAGGTCACGCCGGCACTCCATTCTCCGCTGATGGCCGTCACCAATGCCATATCCTCGGTGATCCTCGTCGGTGCCCTGCTCGCGGCCGGCAAGAATCCCGATCCCGCTGGCCTCGTCGTGGCCGGACTGGCGATCGCCCTGGCTGCGGTGAACATCTTCGGAGGCTTCGCCGTGACGGCCCGGATGCTCGACAAGTTCCGGAGGAAGCCATGATGGCACTTGCCGTGCTCTGGGCGCCGTATGCCTACCTCGCCTCGGCCGTGCTGTTCATCCTGGCGCTGCGCGGTCTTTCCGGGCCGGACACCTCCCGGCAGGGCAACGCGCAGGGGATGCTCGGGATGGCGATCGCCACGCTGGCGACGCTCGGCCTGAATCCCCCGTCGAGCCCCGTCGCCTGGGCGGTCCTGGTGGGGGCTCTGGCTGCGGGCGGGGGGTTCGGGCTGCTCGTCGCGCGCCGGATCCAGATGACGGACCTTCCCCAGCTGGTCGCGGCCTTTCACTCGCTGGTGGGGCTATCGGCCGTGCTGGTTGCCGTCTCGGCCTGGCTGAATCCCGTGGCCTTCGGGATCGGCTCGTTCGACCCGGTGCAGGCCATCCGGCATATCGAAAGCCGGGCCCTCGTCGAGATGGGACTCGGAGCCGCCATCGGTGCCATCACGTTCACGGGCTCGGTCGTGGCCTTCGGCAAGCTCCAGGGCCTCATACCGGGCAAGCCCCTGGTTTTTCCCGGACAGCATGCGCTCAACGCCCTGCTCGGACTGGGGACCGTGGGATGCATCCTCGCATTCGTGACGACGAGTGGCGCTGCCTGGCCTCTGGCCGGGGCGATCGCCCTCGCTCTCCTGCTGGGCCTCCTGCTGATCCTGCCCATCGGCGGGGCGGACATGCCCGTGATCGTGTCGATGCTCAATTCTTACTCGGGCTGGGCGGCCTCCGGGATCGGCTTCACGCTCCACAACGACCTCCTCATCGTGACGGGGGCCCTGGTCGGCGCTTCGGGTGCCATCCTCAGTTACGTCATGTGCAAGGGAATGAACCGTTCCATCTGGAACGTCATCCTTGGCGGTTTCGGCGCGGAAGCGGCCGGTGCGGGGAGCGGCGAGACACGCGAGCAACGCCCGGTCAACCAGGGTAGCGCCGAGGACGCCGCGTTCATCCTCGAGAATGCCTCGAGCGTGATCATCGTTCCGGGGTACGGCATGGCGGTCGCCCAGGCCCAGCATGCCCTGCGCGAGATGGCCGACATGCTCAAGAAGCGGGGGATCCGCGTCCGGTATGCCATCCATCCGGTTGCCGGGCGCATGCCCGGACACATGAACGTCTTGCTGGCCGAGGCCAACGTTCCCTACGACGACGTGTTCGAACTCGAGGACATCAACCGCGACTTCTCGCAGACCGACGTCGCCTTCGTCATCGGGGCCAACGACGTGACGAACCCGGCAGCGAAGACGGACCCGAAGTCCCCCATCTACGGGATGCCGATCCTCGATGTCGAGAATGCCCGGACGGTCCTGTTCATCAAGCGTTCGATGGCGGCCGGTTATGCCGGCGTCGATAACGAGCTCTTCTATCGACCCAACACCATGATGCTCTTCGGGGATGCTCGCAAGGTCGTCGAGGGGATCCTGAAGGCCAGCAGCATCCATGCGTGAATGGCGTCAGCCGGGGAAGAGTCCCTCACGTTCGACCATGTCGAGGATCGTCTGACGCCGCGTGGCGGGTGACGGATAGCCGTTCTTGCGGTACAACGCCTCGCTGACGCGGGGATCATGCAGGCGTCCGAGCCATTCGGCACCCTGACGCGGGTCGAATCCGGCTTTCGCCACGAGGCGTGCCGCGGCCATGTCCGCCTCGCGTTCCATCGTGTAGCGGGCACGCTGCATCGTGGCATCGGAGAAGGCTTCATGGACCTCCCGGACCAGGGAACCGGGGGCCTTGTCTGCCTGGAGCCGCCCCAGGTGTTCGCGGTGGGCCCGTGTGACGGCTGATCCTCCCGGGATGTCGCGGTGAAAGTCATGGGCCAGTTCGTGGGCCAGGACGAAGGCGAGTTCATGATCGGACTTCACGCTCTTGAACAGTCCCTGGTTGAGGCCGAAGGAGCCACCGCCCGCTGCGAAGGCATTGATGCTCCTGTCCTGGAAGAGGTGCGTCTCGATGGGAAACGGCCGCTCCGGGGCCACCGCTTTCAGACGGTCCATGATGCGTCCTGCCCGATCGAGCATGGCGCTGCGCTGGGTCCGGGCCCACACCACAGATGAGGCATTCGCGTGGCCCTGCGTGAAGAGTTCCCGGTACATCTTCCCGCGGTTGTCCCGCTCGACGGCTGCCCGGGTGCGTGCCTCGACATGACCGATGGTGGCCCAGCCCTGCGCGCGCTCGGCCGTGACATCGGGCTTGCTGGCCCTACCGGACCGGAACACGTCGTCCACGACGCGATTGACTGTCTCCTGGACTTGCTTCTCGGGTTGGGCCAGGATGGCCGGGTGGGCACCGTCGAGCCGTTCGGCCCACCGGCCACTGACGGTTTCACGGCCCTGTTTCGCCAGCTCGCGTTCGGCGGGGGATAGCCGCAGGGTCTCACGCAGCAGGATCCGGTCCCGTGTTTCGGCAGCCTGCTCGACGCTTCTCAGGAGCTTGAGCTGACCTTTCTGCGCGACACTGAGGGCGTCCGGACCGAGCGCCTGCTCGATGAAGGCGAGTTCGTGCCGGACATGGCGGGTGGTCTCCAGAAATCGCCTGTCGATGGCCTGGAGCTGCTGCTGCTTCGCGACGGTCCGGATCCGGGAGGCCTGCCTGGCGATCGAATTCAGCATGGCCACCTCCGGCAAGTTCGCGAACGAGACGACTCTCACGCGATCCATATCGGCCCGGCCAGGTTCGGCCTTGTTCCTGAGGTGTTAAGGGTGAGGGCTGTATTCGGTTAAGTCTTGCTGGTGCTTCGACCGCAGGGGGGCTCAGGTGCCCTGGATGAGATACTGCACGCTCAGAACGCCACCTGTCGAAACGAAGTATTGCTTCACGATTCCGGCCGTTGGG
>JBIIHZ010000154.1:0-5456 GCA_044235265.1 Candidatus Sericytochromatia bacterium | reverse complement strand
AGCATGTCCTCGTCGATGCGGGACCAGCGATTGCCGAGCTTGCGGACCCGATCGACCAGGCCCCCGCGCGTCCGCTCGAGGGCACCCGCGAGGGTCTCGCGGTCGAGCGTGAAGACGGGACGGTTCAGGACCTCCCAGGTCTTCGCCCAGAACCCCTTCGATTCCTCGGCTCCCTCGGGCGCCGCCTCAGGAGACCCGGCGGGCTCGGCGACAGCCACCTCGGCAGCGCTCCCGTCCGGCGGAGACACCTCCAGCGACGTGCTCGCCTCACCGGTGGGAGACTCGCCCGCTTCCCCGGCGATGGCGGGGACATGCGGCGCGGCTTCGGGGGAAGCCGGCTTCTCCTGCTTGCGCCAGGGCCACATGGTGGGCTTACCGGCGCCGGATCCGGGCGGCGTCCTTCGCCACGGCTCCGAGCACGCCATTCACGAACTTGCCGGACTCCTCGCTGCCATACTTCTTGGCGAGCTCGACGGCCTCGTTGATGGCGACCTCGACGGGCACCTCGGGATCATGCTTGATCTCGGCGACGGCGAGTCGCAGGATGTCGCGGTCGAGGCTCGCCATGCGCTCGATGGACCAGTTGGCCGTGGCCTTGCCGAGCTCCTCGTCGATGGCGTCGCGATCCTGCATGTAGTGGTCCACCAGACGCAGGGCGAAGGACATGACGGCCTCGGAGTCGACGGCAGCGGCGATCGCCGGCCACTCGAGGGCCGCACCGACCAGCTCGATGGCTTCTCGGACCTCTTCGAGCCCCTTGAGCGCCTCGGGGACGACCACCTCGAGAGAGGTCTCCTCGAGGATCGAGAGGGCCTCCTCCGAGCGCGCCCGGCGCCAGAAGGTGCGCGCGACGGTGTCGAGCGCGACCTCGTCGAGCTGCTCGCGCCGCTCGTCGCGCACGGAAAGCCGGACGAGCTCGTGCAGGAGCTCGGGACCCACGCCCTCGGCTCCCAGGCCCGCGAAGAACGTGTGGACCCGGGCCACGGTTGCCCCGGCCGTCTTGAGGTGCTCGCGCGCCTCCTGGGCGAGGGAACCGGCGGCCTGGACGACCAGTTCGGACAGGGCAGGGCGAGCGCCGGGCGGGAGGGCACGGACCTGAGCGAGGGTGAGGAGCGCCAGCTCACGGGCGACGCGACGGGTGTTCAAGCTAACCTCCGAGGATGCGGCGCACGAGGAAATTCGTGTAGACCTCGCCGCGGCGGAAAAAGGCATTGTCGAGGATGGTCTGGTGCAGCGGGATGGTGGTGCGAACCCCCGTGATGGCGAATTCGTCGAGGGCCCGCTGCATGCGGGCGATCGCCCGGGGCCTGTCCTCGGCCCACACGAGGAGCTTGGCCACCAGCGAATCGTAGTGCGGGGGAATCGCGTAGCCCGGATAAACGTGGGAATCGACCCGGACTCCCGGACCGCTCGGGGGCAGGTACGCCGTCACCGTCCCGGGACTCGGCCGAAACCCCAGGTCGGGGTCTTCGGCGTTGATGCGGCACTCGATGGCGTGGCCGCGCGGGACGAGGTCGTCCTGCGACCACGGCAGCGACTCGCCCGCGGCGATCCGGATCTGGGCCTGGACGAGGTCGATCCCGTAGACGAGCTCGGTCACGGGGTGCTCGACCTGGATCCGGGTGTTGATCTCGAGGAAGTAGTGATTGCCGTGGCGATCGAGCAGGAACTCGACCGTGCCGACGCCCTCGTAGGGGAGCGCCGTGATGGCCTTGAGGGCATCCTGGCCCATCCGCCAGCGCAGGGCGGGATCGAGCGACGGACTCGGGGACTCCTCGAGCAGCTTCTGGTGACGCCGCTGGATCGAGCAGTCACGCTCCCCGACGTGCACCGCGCGTCCGGAGCGGTCGACCACCACCTGGAACTCGATGTGCCGGGGCTCCTCGAGGTACTTCTCGAGGTAGATGGCGCCATCGCCGAAGGCTGCGAGCGCTTCCTGGCGGGCCAGTTCGGCCTGCTCTCGGAACTGCCCCTCGTGCTGGACGACGCGCATGCCACGCCCGCCGCCCCCGGCGGCGGCCTTGATGATGACCGGGTAACCGAGTTTCTCGGCGATCGCCCGGGCCTCGTCGAGATCCTCGATGGGGCCGTCGCTTCCCGGAACCGTCGGCACCCCCACCGCCTGGACGGTCTCCCGCGCCCGGACCTTGTCCCCCAGCCCCTCGATCACGGCTGGAGCCGGACCGATGAAGGCGATGCCGTGGTCGACGCACATCTGCGCGAAGCGGGCATTTTCGGCCAGGAAACCGTATCCGGGATGGATGGCCTCCGCCCCGGAGACCACGGCAGCCGACAGGATGTTGTGCACCTGGAGGTAGCTCGCCACCGAGGGCGCCGGACCGATGCAATAGGCCTCGTCCGCCAGTTTCACGGGCAACGAGTCGCGATCGGCCTCGGAATGGACCACCACGCTCTGGATACCCAGCTCCTGGCAGGCCCGGAGAATCCGGAGAGCGATCTCGCCGCGGTTGGCGATGAGGATCTTGCGAAACACGGGGTCAGACGACCTCGAACAGCGGCTGCCCGAACTCGACGGGGTCCCCGTTCTGGACGAGCAACGAACGCACGGTGCCGGACACCTCCGAGGTGATCTCGTTCATGAGCTTCATGGCCTCGATGATGCAGACCACCTGCCCCGCCTCGACGCGGGCCCCGACCTCGACGAAAGGCACGGACTCGGGAGACGGTGCCCGGTAGAAGGTCCCGACGATCGGAGACCGGACGAGATGCACGTCACCTTCGGACATCGGAGGCGGGCTTGCCTCGACCGTAGCCGGGGGAAGGACGTGAGTCATCACCGTCTCCCGGACGGGCACCGGCGGGAGTGCCGCGACCGTGCTCGCCCGACTCAGGTGAAGGCGCTGGTCCCCGATCTCGAGCTTGAACTCGGAGACTCCCGAGGAGTCGAAGAGCTGGACGAGCTGGCGAACCGAATCGAGATCGAACTGCAAGTCGTCCCCCTCGCTACACGCGGTCGAGGTATTCGCCCGTCCGCGTATCGACGCGCACGACGTCGCCCGTGTTCACGAAGAAGGGCACCTGTACGACGGCACCACCCGCCAGCGTGGCCGGCTTGCCGCCGCCGGAGGCCGTATCACCCTTGACGCCGGGAGGCGTATCGATGATCTCGAGCTCGACGAAGTTGGGGATCGAGATGCCCATGATGGCGCCCTGGAAATAGAGAATCTCGACGGGCATCTGCTCCTTGAGCCACTTGGCCTGATCACCGAGCTGAGTCCGGTCGAGGTTGATCTGGTCGTAGCTCTCCATGTCCATGAAGGTGAACTCATCGCCCGCTCCAACATAGAGGAAGGTGTATTCCCTCTTCTCCATGTTGGCCCGGGCAATCTTTTCCCCGGCACGGAAGGTAGTCTCGACGACATTGCCCGTCTTCACGTTCTTGAGCTTGGTACGGACGAAAGCCGCGCCCTTGCCCGGCTTGACGTGCTGGAAATCGACGACGGTGAAGGCGTTACCATCCATCTCGATCGTGGTGCCCGGGCGCAGATCGTTCGACGAAATCATGAAATCCTCACAAGCGGAAAGCGGGCGCGAATGGGGTTCATGATAGCATACGCCCGTCGTCGCTCGCCGGATCACCGACGAGGGCCACCAGGGCCCGCAACCCCAGGAGGTAGCCCCGCGGACCCAGCCCGGAGAGGACGCCCGCCATCACGGGCGCCAGCATCAGCTGGTGGCGAAACGCCTCACGGGCGTGCACGTTCGTCAGGTGCACCTCGACCGCGGGCAGTGCGACTCCGGCGAAGGCATCGCGAAGCGCCACGCTCGTATGGGCATAGCCCCCCGGATTGATGAGGATTCCGACGAAGCCCTCACGGGCGGCCGCCTGCACCCAGTCGACGAGAACCCCCTCGTGGTTCGATTGACGACAGTCCACCTCGACACCGAGTGCCCCGGCCAGCGTCACGAGGTCGCGATCGAGGTCGGCCAGGGTCCGGTATCCGTAGATCTCGGGTTCGCGCGTTCCCAGGAGATTCAAGTTGGGACCGTGCAGGACCAGGAAGCGGGGCATCAGGGCGGTCCTCCCGTCGAGGCCGGCATCGCGTGGGCCAGCGGATGAAGCGCGAGCCAGGCCCGATGATGCGCCAGGAGCTCGTCCCAGGAATCTCCCCCCAGCTTCTCGAGCAGGGCCTCGGCCAGGACCCAGCGCACCATGGCCTCCGCGATGACGGCACAGGCCGGGACGGCACAGGTATCGGCACGCTCGACATGGGCCTCGACGGCCTCACCGGTATGGAGATCGACGCTCGGGAGGGGGCGCATCAGGGTGGGGATGGGTTTCTTCGCGATCCGGACGACCAGGGGCTGACCGTTGGTGACCCCGCCCTCGAGCCCCCCGGCATGGTTCGTCGGACGCTCGAAGCCAGGCAGGAAGGGGTCGTGAACATGAGAACCAGGACTGGATGCCGCATCGAAGCCGAGCCCGAAGGCAACGCCTTTGACGGCAGGTACGCTCATGAGGGCCTGAGCCAGTCGACCGTCCAGGCGTCGATCCCACTGCACGTAGGACCCCAGCCCGGGCGGCACCCCCGTGGCCACGAGCTCGATGACCCCGCCGAGCGTCTCTCCCGCACGCCGCGCGCGGTCGATTTCCTCGACCATGCGGGCTCCGGCCGATGGGTCGGCACACCGCACCGGCGAACCCTCGGCACGCGCGAGCCAGCTGGAAAGCGAGCCCTCCAGCGCCTGGACCTCGACCCGCGCGGCCCCGATCGCGACCACATGGGAGCCCACCTGGACCCCGAGTCCCGCGAGCAGTTCTCCGGCCAGGGCGCCGGCCATGACCCGGGCGACGGTTTCCCGGGCGCTGGCTCGCTCCAGGACGTCGCGGACGTCCTCGTGGGCATACTTGAGCGCTCCCGCCAGATCGGCATGGCCGGGTCGGACGCGGGTGACCCGGCGCCGGGCGATCGCCGCAAGTCGGCTCTCGTCGCGGGGATCGACCGGGTCCGGGGAAAGCGCCTCCGTCCAGTTCACGGCGTCACGATTCTCGACCTGCAAGGTCACGGGTGCCCCCGTGGTCCTGCCGAGACGGACCCCCGAGAGGACCCGGACCCGATCCTGCTCGATCCGCTGCCGCTGACCGCGCCCGTATCCGGCCTGACGACGCGCCAGTTCCCGGTCGATCGCCTCGAGACGAACGGGGATGCCCGCGGGAAAGCCTTCGACGATCACGACCTGGACGGGGCCGTGGCTCTCCCCGGCCGTCAGAAAGCGCATGAACCTTCCTCCGAAGACAGATGGGGGGCCGGAGCCCCCCATGTACCCGCATGCGCCAGGACACTCACGGGACGAACAGGCGGATCATGGTATCGAAGGGCTGGCCGCCGGCGCTGGCGCCCCCGACGATATACACCTGATTTCCGCCGGTCCGCACCACCATCGGCCGGTGGCGCGCCGAGAGGAGGGCCGCGCCGGTTTCCTGGAAGGGCGAC
>JBIIHZ010000007.1:0-17072 GCA_044235265.1 Candidatus Sericytochromatia bacterium | reverse complement strand
TCTTCAACGGGCAGATCAAGGTCGGGGACACCATCAAGATGATGGCCACCGGTGCCGAGGTGACCGTGACCGAGATCGGTGTGCTGCGTCCCAAGCAGACCCCCGTCAAGGAACTCGGGATCGGTGAGGTCGGCTACCTCGCCGGGGCCATCAAGAATGTGCAGGACGCCCAGGTGGGCGACACCATCACCCTGGCCCGCAATCCGGCCCAGGAACCGCTCCCCGGCTACAAGAAGGCCATTCCCATGGTGTTCTGTGGCCTGTACACGACCTCCGCCGAGGACTATCCGCAACTGCGCGAGGCGCTCGAGAAGCTGTCTCTCAACGACGCCTCGCTCCAGTGGGAACCGGAATCGTCCGCAGCCCTGGGCTTCGGGTTCCGCTGCGGCTTCCTGGGCTTGCTGCACCTCGAGATCATCCAGGAGCGGCTCGAGCGCGAGTATGGCCTCTCGCTGATCGCGACGGCCCCGTCGGTCGCCTACCAGATCACGCTCGAGGACGAGACGGTGATGATCGTCGACAACCCGAGCCTCATGCCTCCCGCGGGCCAGATCGTGAAGATGGAAGAACCTTACGTCAAGGTCACGATCCTGACCCCGACCGAATTCGTGGGGGCCGTGATGGAGTTAACCCAGGGGAAGCGAGGGGTATATCAGACGATGGAATACCTCACGTCGGATCGGGCTCAGCTCATCTACGAGGTCCCTCTGGCCGAACTCATCACGGATTTCTTCGATCAGTTGAAGAGCCGGACCAAGGGATATGCGTCGATGGATTACGAGCTCTGCGGCTTGCGGGAGTCCAAGCTGGTAAAGCTCGATATCTTGCTCGCAGGCGAGATCGTCGATGCACTTTCGGCCATCGTGCATCGGGATCGCGCCTACGCCCTGGGTAAGCAGCTCGCCGAGAAACTCCGGGAGATCATCCCCCGGCAGATGTTCGAGGTGCCCATCCAGGCGGCCATCGGCAGCAAGGTCATCGCGCGTGAAACCATCAGCGCCATGCGCAAAAACGTGCTCGCCAAGTGCTACGGGGGCGACATCTCCCGGAAGCGCAAGCTGCTCGAGAAGCAGAAGGAGGGCAAGAAGCGCATGAAGCAGGTGGGGCGCGTCGAGATTCCCCAGGAAGCCTTCATGGCCGTGCTCAAGATCAACGACTGACGCCGCGTGTCCGACGCGGCACGAAAGGCGGATAGACCGGTGGACCTGCCATTCCTCGACCCGACCCCCTCGGGTGCGGCCAGCAATCCTATGCCCTGGGAGACGCCGAACCAGGAAAGCAGTGACGACGCCACCTTGAACGAACTTCTGGCCCTCTACCAGACCGGGAGCGAACCGTCTCCCTTCGACTCCCACGGGGTTCAGCCTCCGTTCGCACTGGACCCGCCCGCCTCTTTCGGACAGGACAGCCCGTTCCCGCCGTTCATGAGCCCCGACGGTGCCGACACGGCAGCATCCGACAGCCCGTTTCCCCCGTTCATGAGCCCCGATGGTGCCGCCACGGCAGCGTCCGACAGCCCCTTCCCCCCGTTCGCAGGCGACGCGCCGGCACCTGCCGCCGACCTCGGCGGGTTCGGAGCCACGCTGGTGGATCCCTTCGCGGAACTTCTCGACGCTCCGGCCGAAGCTCCTCCCGTGACCGAGGTAAGCTCGAGCGAGGCCGACGAGATCGATGCCATCATGCGTGACTTCGCGGCGGCCACCTCAGCGTCGGCACTCTCCGATCTCCCTCCGACGACCGATCCCTTCGCGAGCATCTTCGCCGACGAACCGGCCGCCGCACCCGTCGCCGCGGAACCCGAGCCCGAGCCGGCTCCCGCGCCAGTCCACGACCCGTTCGCGAGCATCTTCGCCGACGAACCGGCCGCCGCACCCGTCGCCGCGGAACCCGAACCGGCACCCGAGCCGGTGCCCGCGCCCGTCTACGACCCGTTCGCGAGAATCTTCGCCGACGAACCGGCCGCCGCACCCGTCGCCGCGGAACCCGAACCGGCACCTGAGCCCGAACCGGCACCCGCGCCCGTCCACGACCCGTTCGCGAGCATCTTCGCCGACGAACCGGTTGCCGCACCCGTCGCCGCGGAACCCATGCCCGAACGGGCACCCGAGCCTGAACCGGCACCCGCCCACGACCCGTTCGCGAGCATCTTCGCCGACGAACCGGTTGCCTCACCCGTCGCCGCGGACCCCATGCCCGAACCGGCACCCGAGCCTGAACCGGCACCCGCACCCGCCCACGACCCGTTCGCGAGCATCTTCGCCGACGAACCGGTCGCCGCACCCGTCGCCGCGGAACCCGTGCCCGAACCTGCCTCCGTCCAGGTGGCCGTTCCCAGCCCCCCCCTCATCGAGGACGAGAAGAGGCCTGACGTGTCCCCAGCTCCTGCTCCTGCCCTGGTCGCCACGATCTCCGTCGCCACCGACGTGCGTCTGGACACCGCCGAAAACCGGGCGACGGCCTTGCAGTCGGCGATCGCCGAGATGCAGGGCCTGGCGTCGGGATACGATGCCGCTCGCAGCAAGATCGACTCGCTCTACGGTCAACTCGCCCGGGCTGCTCAGGACAAGGAAAACGTGGATCGCCTCAGCGGCCTGCTGGGGAAACTCCAGGCCGCGCGGGGCGAACTGGGACCGGAATCCGAACTGGCCCGGCAAGCTCAACGCGTGAAAGATACGGCCCAGGCCTTCCTCGACCTGATCTGCCAGCCCTGACGACCTTCACGGGACCTCGTCCCCGGGCGCTCGCTCAGGCCGCCCGGGGACGGATACCCGACAGGGCCCGTTCGAAGGCCTCGAGGTCATCGACGCGCATCAGCGACGAGCGGTTGACGTCCTGCACGACGCGACGGGCCCCCTGGCCACCGACCCAGACGGGACACATCCCGTCCAGCTCGTCGAGGACCTCGTGCAGTTCCCGCACGGTGGTAGGCACATCCGGGACGTATACGATGCTGAGCGCGACACCGTCGGCTTCCAGCTTGCGTGCGACGCCCGCGATCTGTTGCGCCGGCAGATCCGCGCCCAGATAACAGACGGGAATCCCCCGTCCGGCCGCCACGAGGGCAGCCAGCAGGAGACCGAGTTCGTGACGTTCGTTCTCGAGCGTGGCGAACACGACGGGCGCCAGGTGAGCCCATGGATCCCGCAACCGCACCATGTTGCCCAGCAACGTCCGCAACGCTGCCGTCGCGAGATGCTCCCGGGCGATGCCGAGATCGTCCTGTTCCCAGGTGTCCCCCACCCACTGGATGATCGGTATCGCGACCTCATCGACGAGGGCCCTCGGGGTGAAGAAGGAGACGACCTCGGTCAGGATCGTGTCGATGGCGCGCGTATCGAAGGCCTCGAGGGCTCGTTGCAAACGGCGTTCGGGGGAGCGAGAGCCCACGTCCAGCACGGGGGCGACCGAGACCAGCAGGTCAGCCAGGGCCTCGTCCGTGAGCCGCGCGAGACGTCCGATGCTGTGCCCGGCATCCACGGCCCGCCGGAGCAGATTCAGCCGGTCGATGTCCTGATCCCGGTAGAGTCGCATCCCCCGGTCGTCTCTGTGCGGCTCCACGACACCGTACCGACGCTCCCAGATCCGGATCGTGTCCGGGGGCAATCCCGTGAGCCTGGAGACAACCTTGATCTGGTGTAAGCGGTCCACCGGGATCCTCCTGCCAGAAAAGGGACGCCAGCCACGCGAGATTGTACCCGGAAATGACACCATGGCGCCATCAAAATCGGAAAGTCAATCAGGTCCGCCCTCGCTCTCGGCCACGAGCCGCGCATAGCCTCGCGTCTCCACCGGGCACGCCCCCAGGCCGAGCTCCTCGCGAACCGCGGAGAGGCGGCTCTCCGTCGCGGTCTGGCCGAGGACCTCGAGTTCGACGAAGACGCCTTCGAGACCGTCGATCCGGTCGATGCAGCACGTCACGCCATCCAGACGATATTCCTCCCTCACTTTCCGCACCTCGACGGACCTCGGAATGCCAAGCCACTCGAAGGTCTCGATGAGCAAGGGGACGACCGCGACGGGCACCGCCTGTTCGATCTCCTCGCGTGAGCGCGTGCCGTCCGCGAGCAGTTCCGTGGGGCCCTTGCGGGTCAGGAACCAGTTTCCGTCCTGCTCACGCAGCCGCAGGACACGTTCCGGGATGCGAAAGTGCAGATCGCGCTGCCGGTGCACGGTGGGACTCACGTGCGCCAGCCGGTGACGCAGCCCCTCGAGAGTCGCCGCATCGACCCGCAATTTGATTTCGACTTCACGCGCTCCTTCGCCCATGGTTGACCTCCTTCCACGGCAAGATCACATCTTGTCAATTCCATGTTAAAACACGCAAGGGAGCGCGACGAGCGGTCCATGATCTCCATGAGCCACCTTGTCCCGATTCACGGAGGCCCGGCCATGACGACGCGCCCACTCGGCACGGGAGATTCCTTCTCACCCAGACCCAGGACGTCGGAGCTCCCCGAACCACCGACGCCCACCGCTCCAGGCACCGCCGCGGGGCGCTCGGCGAAATCGCCCCCATTCCCCGCCGAGCGACGGGATGAGCTCCGCGTGACGCGCCCGCTCCCGGTCCCACCACCTCAGCCACGCACGGGAAGCCAGGCGTCCTCGAGCGTCGAGTTGCCGGCTCGCCCGCGCACGCTCTGGGAGCGCATGAAGCAGGCACTCGGCGGCGTGGCCCAGGAAGCGTCGGAGGTGGCCGAGGCCGTCAAGCACGAGGTCCAGGAGGCCGGGGAAGCCATAGAACGCGGAGCGGATGCCCTCGAACGGACGATCATCGAAACCGGGCGTCGCCTTTACGAGAAGATCCTGGACCCGTTCATCGATGGCACCCCGCTCGGCCCCGATGACGAGTTCCAGGATGCCGGGGGCGGCCTCTCCCGCCTCTTGACGAACCGCCTTGCACTGGGCGAATCCGCGAGCATCCAGATCGCCGCGGGCGGGGACATCCCGACGGAGTTTCTGGGCCTTCCCAACGTCAAGCTGGACGGGGGGGGAACGCTCGAGATCAAGCGCGTGGCCAGGAAGGATGAGCAGGGAAACCCGCTGCGAGCGCCTCTCGATGCCCGGGGCAATCCACCCACCGAACTCGAGGTGAAACTGACGCTCGATGAACGGACGGGCCTGGCCTATGAAGCCGCGATCGGGGCACGTGCCGGCCTCAGGTTCGGGAAGCATGTCCTGGGGGCGGCCGCCTCGGCCGAGGCCTCCGTGGAGGCGGGTTTCGCCGGCAAGCTCAGCTACACCTTCACGTTCGATCCCCGGCGCCCGGCTCACATGGAGACCCTCTCGGGGATGGTCGGGGCCCTGGCTCACCGCGAGGTCAGCGCCCAGATGCCGGACCTTGCCCGCGAGTTACCGCGTGAATCTCGGGGGGGCTGGCTCGATCACCTGTCGTCCCTGGAAGGTGAAGGAGGCCTGTACGCGCAGGCGAGCGCCATGGCAGACGCCCGCCTCGGCCTGACGAAGCTCGAGCTGGAAAAGGATGAGGGGAGCAGAGGAGGGCCACCCCGCCTCGATCGCAGCGCGGGGTCGCTGGCCGAGCCCGGCGTCGACTCGCTGAAGGAAGCCGGGATGGACCACCTGCTCGAGAAGCTGGGATTCCCCGTCGGCGAGATCGCGGCCTCCCTCGGCGCCGAGGCCCGGATGGGCGTCCGCAAGGACCTCCGCAGCGGTGACCGGACCGTGTACGTGCGCGTCGGAGGCGAGGCCAAGGTCGACGGCAACCTCCTGGGGTTCGGTCGGTCCGCGGCGGCCGAGAACAACCGCCGCCTGGCGCTTCAGTACGACCGGGACGGCCGGCTGAAACAGGTGAATATCGAGGAGACGCACTCGAAGGAGCGCTTCAGTGGGCTGCGAACCACGGTGGAAGACGTCTTCGGACGGCCCCTGGACGAGGGCTTCGTGGCCTCGATCGGGGACGAGGACACGGTCCAGGTCCGCTACGCCGTCAAGCCGGAGCTCCTGGCCTCGTTTGCCAGCCGGCTGGAAGGCCCCCCCGCGGAACGGGCCGGCGCCCTGAAGGACCTCGCAGCTCTCGCCATCAGCCGCAAGACCGTCCAGCTCGAGGTCCCGAACCTGGTCGCGCGACACACGGACTCGTTCGAACTCGGGGGGGAGATCGGTCTGAAACTGCTGGGAGCCGTCGCCATCCGGGGGAACGTGACGCTGGCGCGGGGACAGGAGACCGCGCTTGCGTCGGACGGCACCCCCCGGAGATAATGCATCCATGCAGATCGAGACCGACCTCATCACCGGACAGCGCACCTACACGGCCAGGATTCCGCTGGTGGAGCCTCCTGCGACCTGTGTCGTGCGAACCTCGGCGCAGGGAAACGTCCTTGGCGTGGAACTGACGGTCGAGGGCGAGCCTGCGCGCTTCCTGCCCGGTGGGGACTACGGAGATCTGCTCACGTCCCGCGGTGTCGTGCAGCTGGACCTGGCTGACTTCCCGCGGGGAACACCGGTCGCCGTGACCCTCAGCCCGCATGTCGACGCCCTCGATGAGCTGCCGCACGTGAACGCCGCGCCGGACGTGGAACAGGTCCTGATGGCCTTGCTCGGCCGCATGCAGGCCCCCTGGCGCGTGGCGCGCCTCGAGGCCCTGGCCTAGGTGGGACGAACGCGAATCGACCCACGGGAAGCCGCGATCGGGCGACTCGTCGAGGATCTGGTGCGTCTGCCCATGGGGCTCCACCCTCCGGCGGCCTGCCTCCTGCTGGCGGACTGCCTGCTTGCATGGATCAAGCACCCGGGAGATCTGCGCAGACTCGAGCGGACCTGGCGAGAATCCCGCGCGTTCGACCGGGAGGACCGCTTGCCCCTGTTCGCACTCGACGGCGGCGAGCCCCTTTCAACCGAGGGGATCGAACGACTGGCCAGGGGGCTTTCGGAACACGCGTGGACCTTCGCGGATGGCGAGTTGCTCGGCACGAGCTTCGAACGCCTGCTGAACCCCGATCACCGGAAGACACACGGCGCTTTCTACACCCCGCGCGAGGTCGTCGACTACCTGCTCGAGCAGGCTCTCCCTCCCCCCGATCGCCCGCTCCCGAAGGACTTCCGGGTGCTCGACCCGTCGTGCGGTGCCGGCAATTTCCTGTCTGTGGCCCTGGAGGCCCTCCACGCGCGCGTGTGGAGTCCTCTCGAGGGCATCGAAGGGCGCTTCCAGCGCATGGAACGGGTCCTGAAGCACCATCTCTTCGGGGTGGACCGGGATCCGTGGGCCGTACGCCTGGCCCAGGCACGCCTGCGCTTCGTCCAGCACCGGCTGGTCGGTCAGCGAGCCAGGCCCCTTACGGCCAACCTGCTCGTCCTCGACACCCTGAAGGATCACCATGCCCTGCTGGAACCCGGGTTCGACGTCATCCTGGGCAATCCCCCCTACGGAGCCGAGGTCCACGACGAGGACAGGCGTTTTTTCCAGCGCCACTACGCGCTGGGGCAGGGACGCACGGAAACGACCGCCCTCTTTCTGGAGAGGTCGGTACGCCTCCTGAGAAAGGGGGGGCATCTGGCCATGGTTGTCCCGCACGGCGTCACGCGCACGGGCGGATATGCCGGGACCCGACGCCTCCTCGTGGAGACGCTCTCACCCCGCGCCCTCCTGGATTGCGGAGCCATTTTTCCGGGCGTGAACCTGGAGGCGATCGCCTTCGTCTGCCAGAAACCGGGGACGACGATCCGTGGCGGCCTGCCCTGGGCTCCCGCGCAAGCGGCCCTGGTGCGCCTGGACAGCCTGCGCGAAGGCTCCCTGACCCCGATCGGGACCCAGACGGCAGACTTCTATGCGGGACGACCGACGATGCCGATGTACGTCGTGCATCCGCACGGGGGCTGGCTCGAGCGCCTGGAGCGGCGGGCCCCGCGACTCCAGGAGGTCGCGCAGTTGCGACGGGGAGCCGGCATCAGCGGCCGCGAACCCGCGCTCGGCCGGAGGCACACCGGGACTCCCGTGATCCGCGGACGTGACGTGACGCGCTACGGCGCCCTACGCGACCTGCCGCGGCTCCATCCCCACGCCTTCCTGCGCGAACGCCTGCAGCGAGAAGTCCTCGACGAGGGACGGGTCGGCTACCAGAACATCGCGAGTGCGATCGTCGCCACGTGGTTCCCGGCCGGAGTGCTGCCTCTCGATACGGTCAACGTCGTGCATCCGCGCGAGGCGATCGATCCCCTCTACATGCTCGGCGTCCTCGGAGCGCGGATGACGGACGCCTATTTCCAGTCCGTGCTGGCCAACCGGGCTCGCCTGACCCTGCACCTGGACACTCCGACCCTGGGCCCCCTCCCGCTGCTCGTGCCGTCTGTCGACGACCAGCGGGCGATCGGCGAGCGAGTCGAGCGCATCCTCGAGCACCATCGCCGGATCGACGAAGAGGCCCTCCTGGACGATCTGGCCTGGACCGTCCACGGCAGCGCCCAGGCTTTCCGTCAGGCCTGCGAAGCCGCATGGACGGCTCGCCAGGACGGCCTCGCAGCTGCCCACCAGGATCTCGCGAGCATCGACGAGCGTCTGGAGGCCCTGGCAGGACTCAGCCGCGCGGAGTCGGAACTCCTGTCCGGCCTGACCGCTCAGGGAAGCCTGAAGCAGGAACCCCGTCGACGGGCTGCTCGCTGGGCGCTGGAACTGATCGTGCGTGGCTGCATGGCCCGGCTGGAGGCGTCGACGGAGAGCTGGACGCCCCGGGAGTTGCTCGCCGCGTGGGACCACCCGGACCGGGACCTCCATCTGAGCCTCTGGGGCGGGGATCCCGTCGAGGATCTCGTCCCCCATCTGGTCCGGGCGGGAGCCCGGTGGCATGGCGGGCGTCTCAGGGCCTGGAGCCCGGGCCTGGAGCTCCTGGCCACCTGACATGTTCGCCACGCTCACCTCGTGAAGGGACACCCCCGACCCTGATCGGGCCGGGGGTGTCCAGGCTGGCTCGGCGTCGCGTATGCGTTCCGATCAGGAGCGCGCGGCCTTGTTGCGCTGGAGGCGGGCCAGAGAATCGGCATCGGCGATCTTGACCCTCGGCTTGAGCACCACGATCGGCGCAGGGGCCGGAGCCACCTCGGCCTGAGCCGCGGGACGACGCCCGCGACGTGCCCGGACGACCGGAGCCTTGGGTTCCGGCTCGCGCTTCTCGACCACGGGCGCCGGATTCTCGACCTTGCGAGGCCGACCGGGACGCCGGGCGGGAGCCTTCTCGGTCTTCACGGTCGCCTCGGGCTTCACCCGGGGGGCCACCTTGACCGTCCGGCTGGCAGACGCCTTGCGCCCCTTCGAGGCGGACTTGCGAGCCTTGCTGAGCTCCTTGGGCCACACCTTGAGGGCATAGGTCCCGTCGGCCACCCGGATGAAGAGGCTGTCGGGATTGCGCTGCATGTCGTCACCGACCCGGGCCCGCAGCGTGTACGCCGGAGTCTTGCCCTCGGGACGGATGAGGCCGGCCCGGATGGCCCGGCGCGTGATCTCCTGGTAGTGGAGCGGGCGCCCGGCCAGGGCCAGGATCTTGTGAGCTGCCTCGCGCATCGACATCGGATGCTCGAGGATCTTCGAGGCCTTGAGTTGCCAGGTATGCGGGGCGGTCCGCTCGAAACTCGAGGACGGGTTCTGGGAGGCCCGGTTCAGCACGACGGCCATGGAGCGCTCGGGCTGGTCGGTGCGGGGCGAGATGAGCCCCTTCCGGATCGCCCGGGAGACGAGTTCCGCCTCGGTCAGGGGTTTGCGCGCCTCGGCCAGGATGAGGTGAGCAGCTTCGAGATAGGTCATGAGGGTCGTCCTCTCGGTCACGGCGTCCCACGTCAGGACAAAATTTGGCCCAGGAGGAGCGAGGATCTTGCTCAGCAGGGCCCGGACATCCGAAGTATACCCCGGTTTTCGAAAAATACAACCACAGGAACGAGATCCATCCAGAAATAAGTGGAAACTCGATTCATGAATGCCGTGTGCACACATGTGTGCACACGGTGACCGAAGATCGCGATCATCAGGCCACATGCCGCCCCCGGGGCGGATCGATCGGCTGCATAATCGGATCATGCAAGGCCGGGGATCCGGGCTCTCCAGACTCACGGGGAGACTCCGGCGGAGACTCTCCCCCCGAGGGACGGAACGCAAGGAAGCAGGCCCCCTCCGGCTGGAGGGGGCCTGCTCGCGGAAAGGTTGCCAGGAGCCGGAGCGTCAGGCCTCGTTGAGCGCCCGGGACGCGACTTCCTGCACGAAGGACTCGATCACGGCATCCACCTCGAGCACTTCCTGACTTCCGGTGCGACGCCGCACCGCCAGCGTGCCCTGCTCGACTTCCTTCTTGCCGATGACGAGCATGTACGGGATCTTCTGGACCTGGGCCTCGCGGATGCGATAGTTGAGGCTCTCCGAGCGCCCATCGACCTCGACGCGCAGGCCGGCCGCCTGCATCCGACGAGCGACCTCCTCGGCATAGGGGATGTTGTCGGGATGGATGGGCAGCAGGACGGCCTGCACGGGGGCGATCCAGAGCGGGAAATGCCCCGCGAAGTGCTCGATGATGAGCGCGAAGAAGCGCTCGAAGGTCCCCAGGATGGCCCGGTGGACCATGACGGGGTGATGCTCCTGACCGTCGGAACCCCGGTAGCTCAGCTCGAAGCGCTGCGGCAGGTTGAAGTCACACTGGACGGTCGGCCCCTGCCACTCGCGCCCGATGGCGTCATAGAACTTGAAGTCGATCTTGGGACCGTAGAACGCGCCGCCGCCCTCGTCGATGTCGTAGTCGAGCGCGCTGCGCTCCAGAGCCGAACGGAGCGCCGCCTCGGCGTTCTGCCAGACCTCCTCCGAGCCGATGGCCTTCTCGGGACGGGTCGAGAGGTAGACCTTGGCCTCCAGACCGAAGATCTTCATGGCGTCCCGGATGAACGAGACGCAGCCGTGAATCTCATCGGCAAGCTGTTCAGCCGTGCAGAAGATGTGGGCATCGTCCATCGTGAGACCACGGACCCGGGCCAGCCCGTGAAGGGTCCCGCTGCGCTCGTAACGATACACGTTGGCGATTTCCTGCACGCGAAGCGGCAGATCGCGGTAGGACCGCGGCTTGGCCTTGTAGATCATGGCATGACCGGGGCAGTTCATCGGCTTGACCCGGTAGTTGGCGCCCTCGATCTCCATGGCGGGGAACATGTTCTCGGCGTAGTTGCCGAGGTGCCCGGAAACCTCGAAGAGCGTCTCCTTGACGACATGCGGCGTGTATACCGGCTCGTATCCGCGTGCCTTGAGCTCGTCCCGGAGCCAGTCCTCGAGGATGCTGCGCATCAGCGCGCCCTTCGGCAGCCAGAAGATGAGACCGGGCCCGGTGACCTCGGGAATCGTGAACAGCTCGAGCTCCTTGCCCAGCTTGCGATGGTCCCGGCGAGCCGCTTCCTCGAGTCGCCTCACGTGCGCCTCGAGATCGGCCTGGGAGTAATAGGCCGTCCCGTAGATGCGGGTGAGCATCTTGTTCTTCTCGCTCCCGCGCCAGTAGGCACCGGCCACGTTCAGGAGCTTGAAGTGCTGGATGACTCCGGTGTTCGGCACATGGGGCCCGGAGCAGAGGTCGGACCAGGCTCCCTGGTGATAGACCGAGATCGTCGCCCCGGGATCGCGCGAGAGGATGTCCCGCAGGATCTCCGCCTTGTAAGGCTCACCCTCGGCCTCGAAGCGACCGGCCAGAGCCTCGCCCTCGGCCGCCACGAACTCCTCGCGACGCACGGCCAGGGCCTCGCGGGCCAGGCGGTGCATCTCGGCCTCGATGGCCACGAGGTCTTCGGGGGTGAAGGGACGCTCGTGATCGAAATCGTAGAAGAAGCCCTCGGAGGTCACGGGACCGATCGTGACCTTGGCGCCGGGGAAAAGGCGCTGGACGGCGTTGGCCATCAGGTGGGCCGTCGAGTGACGGAGCACCTCGAGCGCCTCGGGAGCGTCCGAGGTCAGGATCGCCACCACGGCGTCACCCGGCAGGGGCAGGGCCAGATCGCGCACCACGCCATTGACGCGGGCGGCGACGGCCTTTTTGGCCAGACGGGGACCGATCGACGTCGCGACGTCCAGCGCGGTGGCCCCGGGCGCATAGGTGCGGGTGCTGCCGTCCGGAAGGGTGACCTGGATCTGGGAAGCGGAATCAACGGACATGGAAGGGTCTCCTCACCATCACGAACGGGCGTCGAAGCGGATCCCGGCGTCCTCGAGGCGCTTGAGCGCCTCCGCGAGGACCTCGGCAGGACGGACGAGCGAGATGCGGAACCAGCCCTGTCCGGCCTCGCCGAAGCCCGTCCCGGGCGTGAAGACCACGCCGGCCTGGTCGATCACGCGGGCCACGAAGTCGAAACTCTTCTCGCCTGCAGGGACGGGAGCCCAGACATACATGCTGGCGCGCGGCTTCTCGACGGACCAGCCGAGACGATTGAGGCCCTCGACGACGACGTCCCGCCGCTCCTGGTAGATGCCGATGAGTTCCTGCACGTGCGTGTCCGGCAGGTCGAGGGCGGCGATCGCCGCATCCTGGATGAAGTTGGGCACCCCGTAATCCATGTTCGTCTTCACGCGGTAGAGCGCATGGATCATCTGAGCACTGCCCACCACGAACCCGCAGCGCCAGCCCGCCATGTTGTACGTCTTGCTCATCGTGAAGAACTCGAGCGTCCCGTGCTCCTTGGCCCCGGGAATCTCGAGCATGCTGGTCGGGCGGAAGCCATCGAAGGCGAGATCCGCATAGGCGAGGTCGTGCACGATCATGACGTCATGGCGCTGCGCGAACTCGAGCGTGTCCTCGTAGAACGAGCGGGGCGCCACGGCCGTGGTCGGGTTGCTCGGGAAGTTGAAGATGAGCAGCTTGGCGGCGTCGGCATCCTCGGGGCGCACGGTGTTCCACTCGGGCAGGAACCCCAGATGCGGGGCGCAGGCCACGGGTACGACCTCACCCCCCGCGAGGATCGTCCCCCGGGTATGGACCGGATAGGCCGGAACCGGCACGAGCGTCTTGTCCCCGGGGTTGATGAAGGCCAGGGGCAGCTTGGCGAGACCTTCCTTGGAACCGATGAGCGGCAGGATCTCGGTCTCGGGATCGAGCTCGACCCCGAAGCGTCGACCGTACCAGCGGGCGATCGCCTCCCGGAAGCTCTTCTTGCCCTTGAAGCTGGGGTAGCCGTGATTCGTGGGGTCCTGCACGGCCTGCATCGCGGCCTCGACCACCGGACGGGGGGTCGGCAGGTCGGGAGAACCGATGCCGAGGTCGATCACCTGCAAGCCCTTGGCCTCGGCAGCCGCCCGCAGCACCTCGAGCTGGGCGGTTGCATAGGGCGGAATCTGCTGGAGACGGTGCGATTCCGGCTTGATGGCTGGGGGCTGGGTGACGGTCATGTCTGGCATACCTCGGATGATTCAGAGGGGACTAGGGTGAACCGGGAAAAGAGATGGGCCGACAGGCCGAGGCAACCTTCCCCAGGGCGTCGGCGTGCTGGACGGCCTCGGCGAGGCGCAACGGATCGAGCTCCCACGAGGTCAGGTCGGCGATGCGTCGGGCGAGGGCCGAGATGCGCCGCGGATCATCACTGGAGCCAAGCGCCCGGAGAGCGAGCGGTAACCCGAGCTGGGCGTGGTGACCGACGAGTTCGAGAGCCGGAAGCTCGTCCTCGGCGGCGAGCAGAGCCTGGACCACGGCCCCGAAGGCGAGACGCTCCCCGTAAAGGCTCGAGGCCACCCCGGGTACGGCGGACAGGGCGCGGGCGACGGCCTGCGCGATGCTCGCGGGACGCTCGGGACCGAGGACCATGGCTGCCAGCCCCGAGAGGTGGATGAGGGTCTCGACCGCCTGGGTCCAGGCTTCCGGATGGTGCCCCTGGCGAGCGGCACGGAGCGCCTCGAGCCCCACCCTCCGCAGGGTACCCCGCAGGGCCGCGACGGTCGCCGCCGCCGTCCGGGCCAGAGGCATCGACGGATCGAGCGGAAGTTCGAGCTCCACGGGCGCCCCGGCCAGGGCAGCCGCGAGCATCCTCGGGGTGGTCGTCCGGAGCAGGGCGAGGTCCAGGATCACGACCTCGGGGGGAGCGGGGAGCACGATCCGCCGTGACCAGGCCCCCGCCTCGTCCAGCAGGTCGGCGGCGGCAGTCCAGGCGGCCCCGCAAGAGACGACTCCCGGGAGGGCGATACCCGGGAGGTCTCCATGGTGAGCGACGAGCTTGGCCGTATCGAGGGCCACTCCGCCACCGCAACCCAGCACGGCACCGACTCGTGCCTCCCGGGCCTCGCGGACCAGTCGCTCGACGTGGGCGAGCGTACCGGAACCGGGTCCGAAGCGGACGACCTCGATGCCGAAAGCACCCCAGTCGCGGGTCAGAGCGGGACCGATGGCCTCCCAGGCCCGATTACCGGCGACGCAACCGATGCGAGAAGCGACCTCGAGGACGCCTTCACCGGCAGCCGCCAGGACGCCGCCCCCCGACCAGACCTGTGCCGGAGTGACGAGCCGGGCTGGCCGTGGCCTGGGTTGCGTCATGCCCGTCCGCTCCTCTCGAAACCGCACGACATTGTAACACGCACGCCCCTTCCGACCGGGCACAGGCCGCCATGGTAGAATGGAGGGTCATTTCACGCCCCAGGACCATCCGGAGGCCCGATACATGCCCACTCCCAGCGAACCGGCGATCGAGACGCAGGCCGACCCGACGACCGGCGAGATCCTCGACACCCGACAGGCCACGGCCGTGACGCAGGCCTACGGCGCGGAGCAGATCCAGGTCCTCGAGGGCCTCGAACCGGTACGCAAGCGCCCCGGCATGTACATCGGGAGCACGGGGGAACGCGGCCTCCACCACCTCGTCTACGAGGTCATCGACAACGCCATCGACGAGGCCCTGGCCGGTCACTGCGACCGGATCACGGTCCGCTTGTTCGCCGACCAGAGCGTGTCGGTCGAGGACAACGGACGTGGCATTCCCGTCGAGATCCACCCCAAGACGGGCAAGAGCACCCTCGAAACCGTCATGACGGTCCTGCATGCCGGCGGAAAATTCGGTGCAGGTGGCTACAAGGTCTCGGGCGGTCTCCACGGCGTCGGCGTGTCGGTCGTGAACGCGCTGTCCGAATCGTGCATCGTGCTCGTGAAACGCAACGGGCAGTTGAACCGTCAGGCCTTCGAACGCGGCGTCCCCCGGGGCGGCCTCGAGGTCCTCGGCACGGCTGAAGGCACGGGGACGACCGTGACCTTCAAGCCCGATGCCACCATCTTCGAATCGACCACCTTCTCCTACGACACGCTGGCCGGACGCTTCCGGGAACTGGCGTATCTCAACCGGGGAGTCCACATCCGGTTCGTCGGCGAGGGGCTGGGGGACGGTGGCCAGGACCGTGACGAGGTGTACCACTTCGAGGGCGGCATCGTGCAGATGGTCGAGTACCTCAACGAGAACAAGGACACCCTTCACCCGCACGTCATCTACGTGAGCGGCGTGAAGGACGGCACGACCGTCGAGATCGCCGTCCAGTACACCACGGGCTACTCCGAGACGGTGCTCGCCTTTGCGAACAACATCAACACCCACGAGGGAGGCACGCACCTGACGGGCTTCCGCAACGTGCTCACCCGTGCCCTGAACGAGCATGGTCGCAAGGTCGGGGCCCTGAAGGACAACGATCCGAACCTCACGGGCGAGGACGTCCGCGAGGGCCTTACGTCCGTCATCTCCGTCAAGATCCCGGAGCCCCAGTTCGAGGGCCAGACCAAGACCAAGCTGGGCAACCCCGAGGTGACGGGCATCGTCTCGACCATCTTCACCGAGGCGCTCGGACACTTCCTCGAAGCGAATCCCGGGGTCGGCAAGGCGATCGTGAGCAAGGCGATCGATGCCCTCCGGGCCCGCGAGGCGGCCCGCAAGGCCCGCGAGCTGACCCGTCGCAAGAACGCACTCGAGAGCTCGACCCTGCCAGGCAAGCTCGCCGACTGCTCGGAGCGCGACCCCCAGCGCTGCGAGCTGTACATCGTCGAGGGAGATTCGGCGGGCGGCTCCGCCAAGCAGGGCCGGGACCGCAACTTCCAGGCCATCCTCCCGCTGCGCGGCAAGATCCTCAACACCGAGCGTGCCCGTCTCGACAGGATTTACGGCAACGAGGAGATCCAGAACCTCAGCATCGCGATCGGCACGGGCGTCGCGGACGATCTCGACGTGAACAAGCTGCGGTACCACAAGATTGTCATCATGACCGACGCGGACGTCGATGGCGCCCACATCCGGACCCTCCTGCTGACGTTCTTCTACCGGTTCGCGAAGCCCCTCATCGAGGGAGGCTTCATCTACATCGCCCAGCCCCCGCTCTACAAGGTCGAGAAGGGCAAGCAGACGCACTACTGCTACTCGGATCGCGAGCTGGAAGCGCTCCGACAGCGCATCGGGTCCGAGAACCTGAGCATCAGCCGCTTCAAGGGTCTCGGCGAGATGATGCCCGAGCAGCTGTGGGAAACCACCATGAACCCGACCAACCGCACCCTGCTCCAGGTCGACCTCGAGGATGCCGCCTCGGCCGATCACCTGTTCACCATCCTCATGGGCGACAAGGTCGAGCCGCGCCGCCAGTTCATCCAGGCGCACGCTCGCGAGGTCAAGAACCTCGACGTCTAGCCCCTGTACCCCGACAGCCGCGAGGCGCCCCTGGAACTCGCTCCAGGGGCGCCTCGAAGCTCATCGGCGGTGCGGCCGGCTCGCGATCGAGCCGCCCGACTAGTGATTCCACGCCAGCTTCAGCACGTCCAGGATGGCCCCGGAATAGCCCCGCGCCTCGGGCAGCACGACCCCGCGCTCCCCGTACAGACGGGTGAGTTCGCGGTGCGCCGCCTCGAGCTGGTAGAACGGCACGCGCGGAAAGGCATGGTGAACGGAGTGAAAATTCAGCTGGTTGAAGAACCAGGACATCAGACGGTTCGTCCCGACGTTCCGGCAGGCGTGAACCTGGGTCTCGAAGAAGTGCTGGCGCTCGCCCCAGAGCCCGTAGTGCTCCACGTGCTTCCGCACGTACATGACGATCCCGATCGCCCGCTCCATGAACAGCCACAGGACCGCCAGTCCGAGCATCGCCTGCCCGCCGCGCCCCGGCT
>JBIIHZ010000153.1:0-5492 GCA_044235265.1 Candidatus Sericytochromatia bacterium | reverse complement strand
CCCGACGGCCAGGTACGCCGCGAGGGCCGAGTCGATGCCCCCGGACAGCCCGAGCACCAGGCGCTGGAAGCCGACCTTGCGGACCTCCTCGGCCAGGAAGAGCTGGAGGAACTTGACGGTCAGGGGCGCATCGAGGGTGAGCAGGTCAGGCGTGAGGAGTGGCATGGAGCAATTCCTGTCTGAGTCGGGGTGCCGAGGGTGAAGAACGAACGCCAGCGGCGCAGGATCAAGGAGAGTCAGTCCGAGGACGAGGATTCATGCCGCACCCGCTCTCGAAGGGGGCGCACCGATCCCAGCGCCGTGACCCCGCAGGGGGCACCAGCTCCGACTTCCCGGCGAAGTGGCCCCGCAGGGGACACCAGCTCCGACCCTCCCGGCGAGGTGACCCCGAAGGGGGCACGAGCCCTCTCCCCCCACCAAGCGCACGTTGACGCGGCCCCCGGAGGGGATTTCCGAGCGCGCCCGCAGGCCCCGGGCCGCAGCGTACCCGGAGGTACGTGAGGCACGGGGCCGAGGACGTAAGCCGGAAATCACCCCGGGAGCCGCGTCAACCCTAGCTGAGGTAGCCTTTGAGTTGCTCTTTGATGGCCGACGAGCGGAGCTTCTGGAGGGCCTTGGCCTCGATCTGCCGGACGCGCTCGCGGGTGACGCCCATGTCGTGGCCGATGCCTTCCAGGGTGCGCTGCGGTTCGCCATCCAGGCCGAAGCGGCGACGCACGACGTACAGCTCGCGCTCCGTCAGGTGCGTCTCGAGCATGTTCTGGACGTCTTCGGACAGCATCCGGTTCATGACCGTGGCGGGCGGGCTGGCCGTGTACTGGTCCTTGATGATGTCGCCGAGGCGGCTGTCATCGTCCTTGCCGATGGGGGTCTCGAGCGAGATGGGCTCCCGGTCGGCCTTGGTGATCTCGCGGAGCTTCTCGACGGTGATCTGGAGCTCCTCGGCGACCTCGACCTCGTTGGGCTGGCGCCCGAGGCGCTGGCTCATGAGGCGGATGGTCTTCTTGACGCGCGAGATCGTCTCGACCATGTGAACCGGCACGCGGATGGTGCGGCCCTGGTCGGCGATCGCCCGGGTGATGGCCTGACGGATCCACCAGGTGGCGTAGGTCGAGAACTTGTAGCCCTTGCGGTAGTCGTACTTCTCGCTGGCGCGCATAAGGCCCATGTTGCCTTCCTGGATGAGGTCCAGGAACGACAGGCCGCGGCCCAGGTGCTTGCGGGCGATCGAGACCACGAGGCGCAGGTTCGCGGCGACCAGCTGGCGCTTGGCGCGCTCGTCGCCCTGCGAGATGCGGCGGGCGAGCTCGAGCTCTTCGGCATGCGTCAGGAGACGACGGCGACCGATCTCCTGCAGGTACATGCGGATCGAATCGTCGGACTGTTCACTGTGGGTGTGCGTGGTGGCGGGACGGCGCGTGCTGGGAAGGTTGGTCTCTTCCTCGGCGGGTTCTTCCGCGGCGTCGAGATCCTCGGGCTCCTCATCGGGAATCACGAAGGCCATCTCGGCGGCCTGAGGAAGGGCTTCTTCCTCGAAGGACACGGGCGCGGCGCTATCCGTGAGCATTTCACCGGCGATCTTGGGCAACGAGCACCTCCTGAATCGTCATCACTTGCCAGCAGGGCTGGCAAACCGGCCACCCCCGCCCGTCTTTCAACCTCGACGGGTTGCCAGATCCGCGTATCGCGTGCATACTGTGCCAGACCTTCATCTGACCTTCACGCGGAACCGCGATCTCTGGACCGGGTGGCCGTCCCCTTGCAGGGGCTACCACCGAGTATATAGAGACTTCCGCACCATTTCTAGCGTACTGTTTTGTAAATTTTAAAAAGTTTTTAAAGGCTGTCTGCAGCAGGATGCACGCCTCCACTCAACCGGGTCGCTACGAGGACTACGCGCGGTTCTACGATCGTACGGGCCAGGCCCGGTTCGGCCTCCGCATGCTTTCCCACGCCATGCGAGACTGGGCCCGCACGGGTCTCGTGGTGAAGCGCCTGCTGGACGTCGCGTGCGGTACGGGCGCCGTCGCCGTGGCTTGCGCCCGGCGGGGGATCGACGTCGTCGGCATCGACGCCTCGGAGGCCATGCTCGAGGTCGCCCGCGCCCGGTCCAGGCACTGGGGAGTCCGCGTCGACTTCCAGTTGCAGGACATGCGCAGTCTTCACGTACCCGGCGCCTTCGACGTCGTCACCTGTTTTTATGATTCGTTGAACTACCTTCTCGACCCGGCCGATCTCGTGCAGGTCTTCACGCAGGTTGCCGTGCTGCTCCGTCCGGGCGGGCAGCTGTGGTGTGATGTCATCACCGAACATGGCCTGCGCACGCAGTGGGGCCAGGATCAGGAGGTCGCCACCGGAGACGACTTTGCCCGGATCTGGCGCTCTTCGCTCGACCCGGAATCGGGCATCGCCACGCTCGAGATCGACCAGTTCCACCTCGACCCGACCACGGGGCTGTACCACCGGATCCGGGAGTCCCATCCGCATCGCGGCTACGACCCGTTTGACGTCCGGGAGGCGGCAGAAGCAGCCGGGCTGCGGCTCGTGCGGATGCACAGGAGTCTGAGTCACGAGCCGGCCACGGCCCGGACCTACCGCGTCACCCACGTCTACGAGCGACCCTGACACCTTGCGCGTGTAGCCCCTCACGGCGTGGGTACATGACGCGGGTGAAGCGCCTGGTCCCTCACATCCTGCCCGCTCTTCTGGCCCTCCTCGTGCTGGCATGGGCCCCCGTCGGCCTGTCCGCGCCTGGCGAGGCCCCTCCGGCCGGAGCAGACGCGCTCACGTCCCCCGGGGGCCGTGCCCGGGGCCTCCAGGAAGCCGAGGCGCGCCTCGCCTCGGGGCATCCCGACGAGGCCATCCGGATCCTCGAGCGGCTGGTGCCGGGGGCGTCGCCTGCCGAGGCCAGCGACCTGCACCTCCGGATCGCCGACGTCCTCATGCGTGGCGGTAACCGCGAGGCCGCCGTGAGCCGGGGCTTCGATGCGATCGCCGCCTGGCCCGACAATGGCTGGTTGTACCTCCGGGTTGCCCGGATGCTGGCAGAATCGGGCCGGCCGGTGGCGGCCGAGAAGCTCGTCGTGGAGGGGCAGGATCGCGATCCGGCCATCGCGCTCGCGGCCCAGGAGTTCATCGTCGCGCTTCATACTCCGACGCCCACGCCCGGAGCGGTCGCGTCCGGATCGACCGGGGGACAGCCTGCTCGCGGTGCGCTCGACCGGTGGATCGTGCTGCTCGCCCTCCTGCTCGGTCTCGGCGGTGCCGGTACGGGCTGGGTCGCCGTCCGTCGGTCGCGGGCCCTGCTCACGCGGGCGGCTCGGGACGTGCCGGACGGGCCCGAGGCCGTCCCGGGGAACGGGCGTGCTGCCGGGGATGTCGCGGCGACCGGGCCCATCCAGTACACGCCGATCGGTGTCCACGTGCGACAGCCGGGGGATCGTATCGGTCCGTACCGCGTCCTGCGCCTGGTCGTCTCGAGCCTGCACTCGGTGCTGTACTGTGCCTGGGACGAGCGTCTCGGTCGTCAGGTGGCGCTCAAGCATGTCTCGTTCGAGGGTGCGAACCATCCGGCCCTGCTGGCGCGCTTCGAGAAGGAGGTGCGCAGCCTGGCGGCCCTGTCGGACCTCCACGAGGGTGTCGCGAGGGTCTACGACCTGCTGGAACCCGGCATCATGGTCACGGAATGGATCGACGGCGAGAACCTCGAGGGGACCGTGGATCTGGCCGTCGACGAGGTGCTCGACATCGGGATCCGGGTGCTCGAGGTGCTGGCCCTGGCGCACGAGCGGGGCATCGTCCACCGGGACATCAAGCCCAGTAACCTCATGCGGTCGGCCGACACCGGCCGGGTCAAGGTGCTCGACTTCGGCATCGCGAAGAACGCGCAACTCGGGACCACCATGCTTACCGTGGATGCCGGAGTCCCGGTCGGCACCTTTGCCTACATGCCCCCCGAGCAGTTCGCCAACCCGCATCAGGTCACGGCCCGGGCCGACCTGTACGCGCTCGGTCTGACGCTGTATCGCCTCATCGCGGGACGGATGCCGGCCGAGCCCTGGCTGGGACCGCGCTCGCTCGCCCTCCTCGGGGCGGGGCGCTTCCGTCCCGTCAGTCTGGAAAGTCCGGCCCTCGCCCGCTACGTGGCGCGCACGGGGACGATCCCGGATGCGAGCTGGATCGAGGCGCTCGATGCCTGTCTCGTCCGTGCCTTCGCCGAGCGGCCCGACGATCGGTACTCCGATGCCGCGGCGATGTCCGGGGGGCTGCGCTCCCTCCTGGACGGGCTGGACGTCGGGCCTCCCCGGGCTGAGGCCCCGGATCACGAACGCACCGATCCGGACGGCGAGGATCTCCCCCCGACCGGGTAAGGTGGGTGCGGACCCCCCCGGGAGGAGGACTCGCCTTGGCCGAGATCATCGTCGCTGGTAACCCCGTCAACGAGTTCGAGAAGACCGTCGCCCGGACACTCGCTCATCTGAGTGACCGCTACGTCCTGCTCACGAACGTGATCTTGCCCGCGTTCTATCACAAGCAGAGCAACCTCGAGCTGGACATCATCCTGCTGGGCGAGCACGCGGTCTACGCGATCGAGACGAAGTACTGGCAGGGATCCGTTCGCGGGCACGTCAACCAGAAGACCTGGGTCGTGCTCCGGGACAACCTCCCGCCGCACCAGATCGAGAACCCGCTCCAGCGCTGCGAGATGAAGGCCAAGACCCTCAACACGCTGCTGTCGCGCTGGAATTCGGGCCTGATGGGCAAGCTCCGCACGCGCGCCCTGATCGTCGTCCCCCCGCACACCCCGCTCGAGGTGGACAATCCGACGGACATCGAGATCGTCACGCTCGAGCGCCTCCTGCCCGCGATCGAGGCCGATGCGCAGCGCATGAACCGCGAGGCCACGCCCTTGCAGGTGAGGCAGATGGCCGAGATCCTCGTGGGCAAGCACATGGGGCAGGACGACATGCTGCCCTTCGAGAGCTATCGTGTCGAGCGAGTCCTGAAAACGACGCCACGCGCCGTGTCCTACGAGGCCACCAACGTCCTCACGGAGCGCCGGGTGTTCATCAAGAAGGCGATCGCCGACGTGAACCTGCCCCCCGACAAGCTCGCGATGTGGCGGCACCGGGCGCTCCGGGAGGTGCGCGCCACCGTCCGGCTCTCGCACCCCAACCTGGTCGGCGTGCTCGACGTGCTGGAGGACGAGGGGAACCTGTACGTCCTCAACGAATGGGTCGATGGCCCCTCGCTCGCCTCGCTCGACTTGCCCCTTCCCGTGGCTCGTGCCTGCGCGATCGTGCGGGATGCCGCCAGCGGGATCGCCGCTGCTCACGCCGCTTCCCCGCCCGTCGTGCACCGGAGCTTGCACCCCGGGTGCCTGCTCGTGACGGCCACCGGAACGCGTGTCACCAACTTCTCGGTGGCACGCATCGAGGGCGATCCGACCATCGTCTTCCAGGAGTCGCTGGGGGGACACGATCCCGCCTACG
>JBIIHZ010000152.1:0-5501 GCA_044235265.1 Candidatus Sericytochromatia bacterium | reverse complement strand
GCGATGCTGGCCTGGCCCCTCGCCGCGGGCGGCGTGGCCGTGTCCGCGGCGCTCGTGCACGCCCTGTGGGGAGAAGGTTATGCGGCGAGTGCCCCGATCCTGGGCCTGCTCTTGCTGGCCCAGGGGTGCACGATGGTCCTGGGCTACCCGGCCTCGAGCCTGGTCTACGCCACGGGAGACCCCACCTGGCTGCTCCGGGCCGGGCTCCCCGTCGCCTTGCTGGACCTCGGGCTCGCTGCCTGGTGGATCCCCGCGTACGGGGCCCTCGGCGCGACGTGGGCATGCGTCCTGGCCCAGCTCACGAGCCTGGTGCCTGGCATGTGGTTCGCCAGGAAAATCTCGGGCGCCTGGCCCCCGTGGAAGACGATCGGACGACTGGCGGCCCTCGCCATCCTCACGGGGCTCGTGGCCCGGGGACTGGTCAGTGCCGTCGCGGGCTGGCCCGGGCTGCTCCTGGCGATCGCCGGCGGTGGAACGGTCCATGCCTGGCTGATCTGGACCTTCGGAGGCCTGTCCGGGGACGAGCGAACGCGCCTGATCCGGGCGTTCATGCGACGACGGGCAGGACGGTCCGTCACTTGATGCCGGCCCCCCCGAGCAGGACGCCCGGGGTGGCCAGCAGGATCTTGAAGTCGATGCCGGGCCCCAGGGCCCGCACGTACGCGCGGTCGTAAGCGAGCTTGGCCGGGATGTCGAGGTCGTCCCGACCGTGGATCTGCGCCCAGCCCGAAAGCCCGGGACGCACGGCCAGCACGAGGGCCCGGTCCTCGTCACTCCAGGCGAAATCGACGAGAGAGGGCACCTCCGGACGCGGCCCGATGAAGCTCATGTGACCTAGCAGGATATTGACAAGCTGCGGAAGCTCATCGACGGACATCCTGCGAAGCCAGCGTCCGAGCCGCGTGATGCGGGGGTCTCCCGCCTGCGTGAGCTCGGGCCCCGTGCGAGGGGCATCGCGACGCATGGTCCGGAACTTCCAGATGCGAAACGGCCGTCCCCCGCGGCCCACGCGGACCTGGAAGAAGAGCGGCGACCCCGGGGAATCCAGCGGGATGGCGATCGCCACCACCAGGAAGAGTGGCATGAGCCCCGCGAGCAGCAAAAGCGCCGCGACGAGATCGACGAGCCGCTTGCAGGGTGCGTACAGGCCACCGGGACGGACGGGGCGATGGCGGACCACGGACCTACCTCCGGAAGCGGTCCGCGACCGCGATCACCCGCTCGATGACCGCCGAGACCTGGGCGGGGGTCATCCGGGGGTAGAGGGGCAGGGTGATCGCGCGCCGGTAATGGGCCTCGGCCACGGGGAAATCCCCCACCTTCACGCCCAGCTCCCGCTGGTACACGGGATGGTACGAGGCCGGGATGAAGTGCACGGACGTGCCCACGCCCAGGGCCCGCAGCTCCTCGATGAACGCGTCGCGGTCGATGGTCAGGGCCTCGGGGCGCAGGCGCAGGATGTACAGGTGCCAGGCGTGGCGATCGCCCCTGCGGACATCCGGCTCGGGCGGGATCTCGAGGGCCGGATGGTCGCGGAAGGCCGCCTGGTAGCTCCGCACGATGGCCTCGCGGATGCACTGCATCTCGGGGAAGCGACCCAGCTGGGCGAGCCCCAGCGCCGCAGCGAGGTCCGTCAGGTTGTACTTGAAGCCCGCCTCCTCGACCTCGTAGTACCAGGAGCCGCTTCCCGAGTAGCGCTTCCACGCATCCCGGCTCAGGCCGTGCAGCCCGAGCTTGCGGATCCGGTCGGCCGCCTCGGCATGGGCCGTGGTGAGCATGCCCCCCTCGCCCGTGGCGAGATTCTTGGTGGCATAGAACGAGAAGGCCGTGAAATCGGTGTGGGTGCCCACCGGGCGCCCGCGGTACCACGTCCCGATGGCATGGGCGGCATCGTCCGTCACGGTGAGCCCGCGGTCGCGCGCGAGTTCGACGATGGGGTCGAGGTCGACGGGGTAACCGGCGTAGTGGACGGGCACCACGGCCCGGGTGCGGGGCGTGAGCGCCTGCTCGAGACCCCGCGCGTCGAGGTTGAGCGTCAGGGGATCGACATCCACGAGCACCGGGCGGGCCCCCGCGTGCAGGATGGTGTTGATCGAGGCGCAGAAGGTCAGCGGCGTGGTGACGACCTCGTCCCCGGGACCGACGCCCGCGGCGAGATGGGCCAGATGCAGGGCCGCCGTGCAGGAGTTCAGGGCGATGGCATGCTCCGCTCCCACGGCGCGCGCGAAGGCGGCCTCGAAGGCCTTGACCTTCGGACCGGTGGTGATCCACCCCGAGCGCAGGACCTCCACGACGGCCTGGATCTCGGCGTCCTCGACCACGGGCAGGGCGAAGGGAATGGCCTCAGTCATGCGGAGCCGCCTCCTTGACGGACTCGGGGGCGGGCTGGGGGCGATCACTCGCGATGACCGCCTCGAGGAGGTCCCGGACCTCCGGAGGGTCCCGTCGCTCGAGGGCAGCCACGAGGCGCGCGAGATGCTGCTGCCAGCTCGCCGGGTCGGGCGGGCGCGCGGAGCGGGCCGCGAACACCTGCGGGTGCTCGGTGCGGCGGGACTCCTCGCTCGTGACGAGCAGTTCCTCGAAGAGCTTCTCGCCCGGGCGCGGTCCCGAGAAGGTGATGGCGATGTCCTGCTCACGCAGGCCGGACAGCTTGATCATGTTTCGGGCGAGGTCGAGGATGCGCACCGGCTGCCCCATGTCGATCAGCAGGACCTCTCCCGAGCGCCCGAGCATCCCGGCCTGCAGGACGAGCGTGACGGCCTCGGGAATCGTCATGAAGTACCGGGTCATGTCCGGGTGCGTGACGGTGACGGGTCCGCCGCGCGCGATCTGCTCCTGGAAGAGCGGCACGACGCTGCCCGAGGAGCCCAGCACGTTTCCGAACCGCACGGCCACGAAACGCGTGGAGCTACGACCCGCCAGCTCCTGCACGAGCAGCTCCGCGAGACGCTTGGTCCGGCCCATGACGCTCGTCGGGTTGACGGCCTTGTCCGTCGAGATGAGCACGAAGACCCGCACGCCCGTGCGATCGGCCGCCTCGGCCAGATGCCGGGTCCCGAGCACGTTGTTGTGAACCGCCTCGAGCACGTGGGATTCCATGAGAGGCACGTGCTTGAATGCGGCCGCATGCAGGACGACCTCGGGGGCCTGCCGTTCGAGCAGCGCCTCGACGTCGTGCGCCATGCGCAGATCGACGATGGCGGGCACCAGCTCGAGCCCGGGATGGAGCTCGCGCAGCTCCCGCTCGATCGCGTAGACGCCGTTCTCGTGGTGGTCGAGCAGGATCAGGCGCCGGGGGCCGCGCGAGGCGACCTGCCTGGCCAGCTCCGAGCCGATGCTGCCCCCGGCCCCGGTGACGAGCACGACGGCCCCGTCGAGGTATCGCAGCCACTGCGGATCGACGTGGACCGGGTCCCGACCCAGCAGATCCTCGAGCTGGATGTCGCGCAGCATGCGGAGGTCGACCTCGCCGCTCACGCGGGCATGGAGGTCCGGCAGCCACTGGACCCGGGCATCGGTACGCGAGGCCTTGCGAATGAGGTCGCGCTGGACGCCGAGCGGCACGCTCGGCATGGCGAGCACGACCAGGCCGACCTCCAGGCGCCGGGCGATCGCCTCCAGGTCGGCCGTGGTCCCGAGGACCTCGGCGCCATGGATGCGCACCCCCTGCAAGGCCGGGGAATCGTCGAGAAACCCCACGGGGACGAGTCCGCGCTCGGGATGCCGACGGATGTCCCGGACCAGCATTTCACCCGCGTCCCCGGCTCCCACGATGAGCACCCGGGTGGCCCCGCCCGGACCGGCGCCGCCGCCCGAGGCCTCGTGACGGAGCCTCAGCAGCAGGCGGGCTCCTCCCTGCAGGATGAAGGCGCAGAGGCCCTCGATGATGACGACGGTCCGCGGGAAGCTCCCCTGGGCCGTGAGGTACAGGAGGAGGGCGAAGCAGGCGCTACCCGTCAGCGTGGCCAGGGCCAGCGAGACGAGCTCGCGGATGCCGACGTAGCGCCAGACGTGGCGATGCAGGCCCCAGGCCAGGCTGCACACGAACCGGACCAGCGGCAGAAGCGCGAGGAACAGCCAGTACTGGGCGACGTGGGCCCCCGGGATGACGCGATCGAAGCGCAGGAAGAAGGCCAGGGCGTAGGCGATCGCGAACAGCGGCAGGTCGATGGAGGCCAGACCGATCCGCTGGAGGGTGAGGCTCCTAGCCATGGCGGAGCACTCCCCAGAGGTGGCCTCGCAGGAACGGCAGGGTCTCGAGCAGGTGACAGGCGGCGAGGCTCCACGGTGCCACCAGGCGCGCCAGGGGTGGGAGCAGGGACATGCGTTCGAGCCGGATCTGCATGCCCGGGAACAGGGCCCGGAGGTCGCCGGGGCTCATGGGACGGAGATCCGGGTTCCAGGGATTCGGAACGGCGACGTCGTACCAGAGCATCAGCCCCTCCGGGCGGAGCACGCGTCGCATCTCGGCCGCGAGGGCTTGCCTCAGCTCGGCGGTGTCGAGCGAGGAGAACACCGTCCGCTGCACGACGAGATCGAAATGGGCGTCGGGAAACGGCAGGTGGTGGCCGTCGATGAGCTGGTGGTGATGATGCGGGGCGAGCTGTCGAGCCCGCTCGAGGCGCTCCACCGAGATATCCACTCCGTGGCAGGCCTCGGGTTCGGCCCCGAGGGCCCCGAGCCAGCGCAGGAAATGGCCCGAGCCACATCCGACGTCCAGGATGCGCCGCGCCCCGAGAGGCCAGGCTCCCTCGCGGACGAGGGTGCGGAGGAAGGCGCGTTCCTGACCGTGGACCAGGAACAGGTTGGCCGGGTCGACCAGGTCGTAGCGCCTGGCCAGGGGCGAGCGGTCCCGCCGGGCAAACCGGTCGGAGATGCGGGCGATCGGGTCGTCAGCGCCCACCGCGCGACTCTCCCCCGGAAAAGCTGACCTGACGGTGCGCGATGAAGCCGACGACGGTGGTGACCACCAGACAGACGAGCTGAGCCAGGGCAGGAGACCACGCGCCACGCAGCAGGAGTTCCAGGAGCCCCGCATTCAGAAGCCAGACGCCGGTGACCACTCCCAGGAAGCGCGGCAACTGGGCTTCCCAGCGCGAGCCGTGATCCCGGAAGGTCCAGAACCGGTTCAGCAGGAAGGAATTCCCCGCCCCCACCACCGTTCCCGCCACCAGGGCCACCTGCGGAGGAAAGGACACGGCGAGGCCCGCCAGGAAGATGGCATAGGCCACCCCCGTGTTGAGGACGCCGATGAGACCGTATCGCAGGGCCTGGACCGCGAGGGCAGGCAGTCGGGTCGGGACGAGGCGCGTGATCATGGCGACATTGTAACACCGTGGTCCCGGGCCGGTGCCCGGGAATCCGCCGACCGGTGGCCATCCCGGAGGCCGTGCACGCCTCCGGGATAGCATGTCAAAAGTGCACGTTACATGACCCGATTTATGACCATTTTCACCAAAAAATCGTCAATTACTTGCAAATGAATCACCTGGATTGCTAGA
>JBIIHZ010000151.1:0-5505 GCA_044235265.1 Candidatus Sericytochromatia bacterium | reverse complement strand
GCCGCCTCGCCCAGGACGTTGCCGGCCGAGCCGAACTGGCGGGACAGCGTGAACTCGACGTCGAGCTCCCGGCTGACGGGGCGGCTGGCCGAGATCCCCAGCAGGGCCCAGCGCAGGCCGTCGACGGTCACGGGGGCCGTCGGGCTCGTGAGGATGGCGAGGGGGACGAAGCGGAACGAGCCCGTGAGCGCCCAGCCGCCGAGGCGCTGACCTGCCTCGACGCCGAGCAGCAGGCCGGTGCGCGTCTGGCTGTGGTCGTGGATCGTTCCCGTCAGGCCCATGTTGGCCATCGTGGGAGCGACGTACTGGTTGGTGATCCCGACCAGGCCGAGCGTCTCGACGCCCATCACACGGACGGGCCAGGCCGCTCCGAGGTTGTATTCGCTCCACTCGACGGCCGGCTGGTTCGAAGGTTGCGCCGACAGGCCCGCCAGGGTGATGGAGGCCTTGTACCGGCTCGCCTCGGCCACGAGGAACGTGTCACCGAGGGACAGCCGCAGATCGGCACCGGCGTCAGGAAGGACCCATCCCGAGAGGGAGCGGGTCTGCCCGTCGGAGAAGGTGGTGTTCTGCTGGATCAGACGTGACCGGGTGACGAAACCGATCCGGTCCCCGAAGAGCGGGGCGGGCCCGTCCGCTGCGACGGGGGCCACGTTCGTGGCAGGTGCCGGCGTGGTCTGACGGTACGTCGGCATCGCGGCCAGCTGGATGCGCGAGGCCTCGGAGGTGGCGACCTCTCGTGACTGGTAGCCAGGAGCTGAGGCCACCAGAGCGGCCTTGCCCGAGGCGTCGAGGCGCAGCTTGAAGGAACCGCGCGGGTCGGTCACGGCACATGCCAGGCTGCCGACCTGCTGGATGAAGACGTCGGCGAGCGGCTGACCCTCGGGGCCCACGACGAGGCCCGCGCACTCGGTGGCGATCGGTGCGGCGAGGGCCGGCGTGGCGAGGGCGAACAGCGTCGGGATGGAGGCGAGGATATGCCGCATCACTGGAACACCACCTTCGCCACCATCGTATGCTCGCCATTCACCGTGAACAGGTGCGGGGTCGCGAGACCCGGACGCGCGATCAGCGCCCCTGCTTGCGAGGGCAGGACGGCCACGAACGAGTTACCCGTCGCCGTGAGCGCCAGCTGGGTTCCCGAGATGGCCATCTTGAGCGTGCGGGCGGTCGACCACTCGGCAGGCAGGGGGCGATCGGCGGTGGCGGTGAAGGTCAGGCTCTGGCCCACCCCTGCCACCGCGCCGAGGGTGGCCTCGACGGTTGGCGGGGTGCCGGCCTGGCCCAGATTCGCCGTGAGCGGCGTGATCGAGTCGCAGCCCGCCATGCCCAGCAGGGCGAGGCAGGCCCACTTCCAGGGGGTTCGCATCGGGATGTCTTTCTTGTTCGGGGGCGGGGTCAGGAGCGGCGTGTCCGGAATGGCGAGCGCCTCGACTGTTGCGGGCTTGGCTCTCGAATGGAGCATCGGATTCCGGGTCATTTTTTTACTCCAGTATACGATTTCGAGCTTACGGGTCCGTTCGGTCGGTGTCAAGCAGCTCGCTCGTGGTCGCGCCATGTGTGGAACGTACTGGACTCGAGGTTGCTCCCCTGTCGAAAATGAGGAGCATGGTTCCCCTGGCCAGCGGGAACCGGCAAGGAGGGCCCCGCGATGCCTCTGGACGCCCGAGAGCCTCACCCCGGATCGAATCGGTCCGAGGGGCGCGAGCCGTTCCTGGACCTGCTGTTTGCCGAGCACCGAGCGCGTGTCCGGGAGGTCCTGCAGTCCGCCTGCGAGGAGGCCGTGCTCGCGTGCCGCGAGGAGATCGAGCAGCGTCATGCAGGCGTGATCGCTCGTCTGGAGGACGATCACCTGGCGGCGATCGCCCGTCTCGAGGAGGCTCACGAAGCCGCCCTGCTTGCCCGCGAAGCCTGGCATCGCGAGGAGCACGGGCGTCTCGAGTCGGTCTGGCGCGATACACACGAGGCCCGTATCCGGGATCTCGAGGCCCGGAATCGCTCCGAGGTCGAGGAAGAGCGCCGGCTCCGGACCCGGCTCGAGCTGCAACATGTCGAGGATCTGGCCGGTCGGGAGCGGGTCTGGCAGCAAGACCGACGCGACCTGCTCGAGGTCCATGCGGAACTGGAGCGCCGGTGGCAGGCCGAGCGACGCGACCTGGTGACCGAACACGAGGCCCGCGAGGCGCGCTGGCTGGAGGAGCGGCGACGCCTGCTGTCCGAGGAGCGGGGGAACACCCCCGTCACGACCTCCGTGGTGGCGCTGGAGCCGCCCGCCCCCGATCCCGCCGTGCTCGAACAGGTGCGTGCCGAGGGATACCAGGCCGGTCTCGAGGCGGCGCGGCGCGAGCTCGAGGGGCGAACCCCCTCGCTCGAGCAGCAACTGTCCGCCTCGTACGAGGAAGGGCTCCGCGAAGGTCAGAAGCGCTCGGGGGGGGGCGTCGGACTCGACGAGGCGCGACGACAGGCCTATCAGAACGGGTACGAAGACGGCAAGGGGGTCGGCTTCGCCCGCGGCAAGCGTCAGGTGGAGAGTGAACTGTCGGCCCGCATGCAAGACTCGGCGCGAACGGCTTACCGGGAAGGCTTCCGGGACGGCCAGTCCAGTGGCGGAGACCCCGAGCGCAGCTGGGCTCGGGGGATCCTCCACCTGCCGGCCGGCGCGTCGGTGCCGCCACACGAGTTGCGCCAGCGTTACAAGCGTCTCAGCCTGGTCCTGCATCCGGATCAGAACCCGGGTCTCGGGGACGAATTCATCAAGAACCTGAATCGCGCACGTGAGGTCCTGGAGGCCTGACCCGACCGGAGGTGATCGTCCCGACGCTCCCGGGTATGTAAATTCCGCGTCGTTCTCGCAGAGGTGAGCATGTCCGAACGCATCGCCGACATCACGAACATGATCGACAAGCTGCCGATCTTCGCCGACCTCAGCACGTCGGAGGTCACCCAGCTCGCGGCGTACTTCCGGATCCGGAGCTGGCGGGGCGGAGAGACCATCTTCCTCGAAGGGGAGAACAGCCACGACCTGATCTTCATCGTCACGGGAGCGGTCGACATCCTCAAGAAGGACAAGGCAGGCGTCAACAAGCCCATCTCCCGGCTGGAACCGAAGAACGTCCTCGGAGAAGCGGCCTTCGTCGACAACTCCCTGCGTTCCGCGACGGCCGTGGCGGTCACGGACACGGTGGCGATCGCCATGAGCCAGGACCATCTGGAGTCGATCTCCACGGATCATCCGCGTCTGACCATCAAGCTGCTCAAGAAGCTCAACCGCCTGCTCGCACTCAAGCTTCGCAAGACCAGTCGCGAATTCGCGGAAAGCGTCTCGGCGGCGGCAGCTGCGGCTGCCACCGGAGCCAAGCCGCGCTAGCGTGTCCCCGTCGGGGTGGTCGTGCGGATCATGCGGATGGCCCAATCCGCGTAAGGGTCCCGGCCGTGGACCCTGCTGTCCAGTTTCCGGGCGTTGTCCAGCAAGATTTCCATCTGTTCGCGGGAGTCTGCCGTCCAGCCCTCGCCCGAGACGAGGGCGTCGAGTTCGTGACGAGCCGACACCCAGCGCGCCGAACCGAGGCCGGCGCGCGTCCAGGTGAGCAGCAGGGATCTGCCCCTCCGTGCTCGCCCCACGAGCGGTCCATCGAGCGAGACGTCCAGGGCGGCCAGGTCACGGGCCTCGAGCCAGGCGCTCGTGGCCAGGACTTCCTGCGTGTCGATCAGCAGATCGTCCGAGAGCGCCTCGCGTTCGACGAGGTCTCTCAGCCGGGGACCGCTGGCGAGTTCATCGGCACCGAGCTGCTCGAGCACGGCATGCATGGGGCGAGCTGACACGGGGAGAGCCGTCAGGACGAGGGACCAGGACAGCAGGGTGAACGCGATGCGTGCTCGAGTCATGGTGCCCCCCCTGCGTCGTGGTGTCGCGCGATCGACGATACACCGGAATGGCCCGGATGACACGGCCCCCGCCGCCTTGACCCTCCGGGGGCATGCTTGCTAGAGTGCGCCGCGGGCCTGCGGGCCGGGTTGACTGGTCGAGAGAGGTCGCACGAGATGAAGCGGTTCCGGATCCCCCTGCTCTGGGTTTTTGCCGCGTTTCCCGTGCTGGGGCCGATGGCCGCCCGGGCAGCCGCCGCGACCGCCGTCCGGCCCGTCGACCTGGGGACCTTGCGCTCGGTGGCCCTGGCCGACGATGCGTCGGGCCTCGCCTACAATCCGGCGGGTCTCGGGGCCGCCACCGATCTCTCCTTGCTCGTCGCCCGTGAGTTCGGGGCCTCGGAGCGATTCGCGGCGCTGTTCCACACGGGGTCCCTCGGGCTCGGCCTCCTGCCGGCCCCCGGTTCCACGGAGCTGGATCCCGTCCTGGCCACGGGCTTGTCGCTCTGGCCGGGGTTCCGCCTCGGCTGGAGCTATCGCCTGGCCGTCGCCGGCCGACCGTCCACGCAGGACCTCGGCTGGCTCTGGCGTCCGGCCCGTTTCCTGTCGCTCGGGGCGATGGCCTCGAACGTGCTTGCCACGTCAGGGATCCCGAGTTCGCTGCGGCTGGGGGCCGCGTTCCGTCCCTTCGGTGAGCGCTTCACGCTGGCGCTCGACCTGCCGGTGCCAGATAGGGCCAGCTGGAGCTGGGCGACCATCCGTCCGGAAGTCGGGATCGAGCTGGAACCCCTGGACGGTCTGAGACTGAGGGCCGACCTGGACCCGCAGGGCCAGTTCCGGCTCGGCTTCGGTCTCGCCCTGAGTCAGGTCGGTGCCTCCGTGATGACCGGCCAGGATGGAGGCAGTGCCCAGTTTCGCCTCGTCGGGGCTCCCGAGCGCACGGTCCTCCGCTTCCACGGCTCCCGGTATGCGACTCTCGATCTCAGCCGGACCCTGGACGTCGTGCGGTTGGCCCGGGGGGGCATGACGGGGAGCGAGGCGATGCCCGGCCTGTATCCCTTGCTCGAGGCCGTCCGCGAGGCGGGCCGGGACCCGGAAATCGCGGCGCTCGTCGTGCGAGTCAATGCGCTGGGGCTGGGGCTCGCCGAGACGGAAGAACTCCGGGAGGCCCTGGCCCGCTTCCGGAGCGGCGGCAAGTTGCTCTGGGTCCATGTCGACCGGCTAGATCTCCCCACGGCCTATCTCGCCTCCGTCGCCGACAGGGTCCTCATGCATCCGATGGCTTCCGTGAGCCTGACCGGGGTTTCGGAAGAAAAGACCTACCTGCGAGGCCTGCTGGACCAGCTCGGGATCCTGCCTCAGTTCGTCGCCGTGGGGCGTTACAAGTCGGCGATGGAGACCTTCGAGCGGACCGGCCCCTCCGAGGGCGATCGCGAGCAGACCCGCTCGATGCTGGAGGACACCTGGAACCGTCTGATGGGAATCCTCGCGCGGGATCGCAAGCAGGAGCGGACCCGGTTCGAGGCGGCGATGCGCCGCGGCGTCTTCACGCCGAGCCAGGCCATGGAAGCCGGTTTCGTCGACGAGCTCGCCGAGCATGACCAGCTCAGACCCCTGCTCGAACGCTTTTTGGCGCGCACG
>JBIIHZ010000150.1:0-5507 GCA_044235265.1 Candidatus Sericytochromatia bacterium | reverse complement strand
CAGGGCGGTCTGCCGTTCTCGGGCAAGTCGACCCGCATCGGGCAGGTCCGCTCCGCCGAACTCGGCAAGTTCTTCCTGCAGACCTCCACGGGCCTGATCCGGAAGAAGGAAGAGAGCTACCGTCTGGTCGGAGAGAGCGAAAAACTCAACCTCAAGATCAGCCGTGCGCTCAACCAGAAGGTCCTCGTACGCGGAGGCCTGTCACCCGGCCAGATGACGGCGACCACCGTCTGGCGCGTGCCCGACATGGGCGTCCTGCTGGACATCATGCGCACCGGCTGCCTCAAGGGTCAGGTCTACGATTCCAGCACGATGACGGGTCTCAAGGGGGCCACGGTCCTCGCTCGTTCCGTGACCACCGGACAGTACCACCGGGCGACCACGGGCACCAACGGTGCCTACAAGATCCGCCGGATGCCGCCCGGTGAATACCAGGTCTCGATCGTCCTGGGAGGCTACGGTCTGCAAGTGCCCTTCCACGCATCGGTCAAGGCGCGCAAGGCGGGCGAGGCGCTGATTCCGGTTTCCCTGAATCCGGCACCCGGCCTGATGCCCTTGCCGATGCCAGGGCCCGTGACCCGGTAGTTTGCTTGCCGTCACTCGCGTCCCCTCCGGTCTGAACCGGGGGGGATTTCACCTGCAAGGGCTTATCTGGGGCGATTGGCCGGACGCGCGGCCGGACGAGACGGTGGAGCCATCTGGGCGAGCATCTGCAAGAGCAGGCCCTCTTCGCCTGCTTTCCCGCCACCCGAACTCTTGAGGTCGCGGTCGGTCCGGGCCAGCACGTGCAGCGCCAGTTCGAGACGATCCGTGGGCCACGCCCGGCACTTGTCCCGGTACTTCGCGACCATGAAGGGCTTGCCGCCCACGTGACGGGCAAGCTCGGCATCGGGCGTGCGGGCCTCGGTGCCCAGGCGTACGATCAGCCACCGCCGGACCACCGTCGTGATCGCGGCGAGTACTTGCAGGGCGTGCTGGGTCACCAGCAGACGTCTCAGGACGGCGATCGCCACCGGGACGCGACCGGCGGCGAGGGCATCGAGCAACTCGAAGACGTTGACTTCTCCGGGTGGACACAGCTCGTCGATGAGTGCCTCGGTGATCGGCTGACCGGAGGCATACAGGTCGAGCTTCTCGAGGGTCTGGGACAGCTGCCAGCGATCGGTGCCGAGGCGCTGGATGAGCCAGTCGGCCTCCTCGTCGCCCAGGCGGGTTCCCTTCCGGCGCGCCTCGGCCATCAGCCACGCGTGGGTCTCGTTTCCACCCTCGGCATGTTCGAACGTCAAGACGGCGATGGGCGCGGTAGACGGACGGGCGAACGTCGGGTCTTGGCCCCACTGATCGGGCGTTCCCAGCAAGGCCGTCACCAGGTTGAGCCGGCGATCGATCGAACTGGCCGTCACCAGGATCAGGTGACCACCCGGCGGCAGGGGATGGTTCACGAGTTCCGAGAGGGCATCCTGCTCGAGGTCATCCGACAGACCACCGGCCGTGAACCAGGGACAGTCCCGGACGATCACGACCCGGGCTCCCGGACCGAAGGCCGGCGTCCGGGCGGCGGCGATCGCCGCGCTCGGCAGGGCGGTCAGACCTTCCAGAAACGTTGCATTGAAATCCCGGAAGCCCGGATCGACCAGCGACGTGACCAGATCCTCCTCGATCCGCCGGAGCTGGTAGGTATCCGGCCCCTGGACGAGCAGGCACGACGGGATCCGGGTCATCAGCGAGACTGGGCTCCGAAACGGCGATCGCGACGCTGGAAGGCGACGAGGGCCTGGCGCAGATCCTCGTGCCGGAAGTCGGGCCAGAGCGTGTCCGTCACGTGTATCTCGGTGTAGGCGAGCTGCCAGAGCAGGTAGTTGCTCAGGCGCATCTCACCGCTCGTCCGGACCAGCAGATCGGGATCGGGCTGACCGGCCGTGTAGAAGAACCGGGCCAGGGAGGCCTCGTCGAGCGATTCGACCTCGAGCTGTCCGGACATCGCGGCACGGGCCACGGCGCGCGTCACCTCGAGGATCTCGCGTCGACCGCCGTAATTGAGCGCGATGTTGAGCGTCAGGCGCGAATTGCCTGCGGTGCGTGATTCGGCCTGGGAGATGACCGACTGGATGCGGGGCGCCAGCTCGTCGATCTCTCCGATGAACCGCATCCGCACGCCCTGAGCATCGAGCTCCTCGACTTCGTGCTCGATGACTTCCTGGAACAGGGCCCAGAGATACCCCACCTCGTCCTGGGAACGCTTCCAGTTCTCGGTCGAGAAGGCATAGACCGTGAGGTGCGGGATCCCGAGTTCGCAGCATGCCTTGACGAGCTCGCGCATCGTGCCGACACCCGCCCGGTGGCCCTGGATCCCTGGCAACAGTTGCCGGAGCGCCCAGCGACGGTTGCCGTCCATGATGACCGCGAGGTGGCGCGGAAGGCGATCGAGATCCACGCCTGACCACCGGCCCTGGAGGGAGGCGGTCTTCGAGCTGGGGGTCATGCGTTCTCCTGTCTGCCCGGACACGGCGGGCCTTCTGGTCTCATTCGGTCACCAACCGGACCTCTTCGGGGGTGACCTCGCTGCGGATCATGCCCGGCGGGGCCTCTACCTGGATGGGTAAGACGTCGCCCGAGGCATGATGCTCGGGGAGGTGGACCCGCAGAGCCACTTCCCCCTCCTGGACGCGGGTGAGCAGGCCCCGTGGCCCCGTGAGCACCACTTCCGCCGTCCGGGGCTGCGCGACCCAGGAGGTCAGGCCTTCCTGACTCACGACCTGGATCGGCAAGATCCACTTGCGCTGCTCGGACTCCATGCGCGGCAGGAAGGCCACGAACGTCCAGAGCGTCGCGGACATCAGCACCGCGATGAGCAGGACCGGTCGCGTGCCTTCCTGACGGGTTCGGGACCACCATCCGTTCACGTCGGCCTCCGGAACAGCGGCGCGAGGGACAGGGACATCGTCTGTGACCGGTTCGTCTGCTGGAAGATTCCCCCGAGGAAGGCCCGGAGGTCATCTTCCGTCAGGTGGCGCTGGAGATTTCCCTGGCTGGCCACGGAAATGACCCCCGTCTCCTCCGACACCACGATCGAGATGGCATCGGTGGTCTCGGAGAGACCCAGCGCGGCACGGTGGCGCGTACCGATGGGACGTCTCGGGTGCCGGCGAACGGCTTCACTGAGGGGCAGCACGGCGCCGGCGGCGAGGATGCGATCGCCGCGCACGATCACGGCACCGTCATGCAGGGGGGACGTCGTGTGGAAGAGCGAGATCAGGAGGTCTGCCGAGACGAGCGCCTGCAGGGAGGTCCCGGTCTCGGTGAACTCGTTGAGTCCCGACTGGCGTTCGAGGATGATCAGCGCCCCGATCTTGCGCGCACTGAGGGTTCGAACGGCCTGGACGATCTCCTCCGAGACCCTGACGACATCCACGGGCGCCTTCCCGAAGAGTTCGGTGCGGAAGAGTTCCCCCTGTCCCAGCAGGGAGAGTGCGCGGCGCAACTCGGGCTGAAACACCACGGGGACGGCGACGATGAGCATCGTGGCGGCGGACTGGGCCAGCCAGGTGATGGTGTCGAGCTTCAGGGCCCGGCAGAGCAGGTAGGCAACCAGGACCAGCAGGATGCCGCGCAGGAGTAGCACGCCCCGCGTACCGCGGATGAAGAGGAACACGCGGTACAGGACCCAGGCCACGATGGCGATGTCGAGCAGATCTTGCCATCGCAGGTTGAGCAGGAGTTGCTGGAGCAGCAACCATCCGTTCACGTGGACCGCCCCTGAATCAAACGAGAGGGCAGCCGGTCACGGGCCACGAGATCGGCGAAGGTTTCCCGCTCGCAGATCACCTCGGCTCGTCCGCCCTTGACGAGCACCATGGCAGGCCGGGGGAAGCGGTTGTAGTTCGACGCCATCGAGAAGCAATACGCCCCGGTTCCCCAGGTCACAAGCCGATCACCTGGCGCGAGGCGCGGCATCCGGGCCTCGGGAACGAGAACGTCTCCCGATTCGCAGAACTTGCCCACGATCGTGACGGTCTCGGTGCGTTCCGCCGCCACGACCGGATCGGGCTCGTGGTGAGCTCCGTAGGTGATCACGCGGGGATTGTCGGCCATGCCCCCGTCGACGGAGACGATGATCTTCCCGCCCGAGGCCACCCGCCGGGAGCCCACGGTGTAGACGGTGGCTCCTGCCGTACCGACGAGAGCGCGCCCCGGTTCCAGAACGAGGGTCGGCAGCGTCAGCCCACGCTCCTCGGTGGCCTGCCGCAGGCGGGTTGCGATCGCCCTTACCCAGTCCCCGATCGCGGGCGGCGCGTGCTGCTCCTGATAGGCGATACCCAGACCACCTCCGACATCCAGCTCCCGGACGAGGAGGCCCATGTCGCGCGCGACGCAGCACTGCTCGACGAGGACGTCGATGTTCTGGAGGAAGGGCTCGAGCTCGAATAGCTGAGAACCGACGTGGCTATGGAACCCCATGAACAGGAGGCGCGTGGAGGCCTGGATGCGCGTCAGGGCCGCCGTCAGCGCCTCACCGCGGGGAATGCCGAATTTCGTTTCCTCATGCCCGGTCTGGATGTGCGGATGGGTATCCGTGTCGACATCGGGTGCTATCCGGACCCATACCGGTATCCGGGACTCCAGGTCTTGACCGAGCTCTTCGAGGAGGTCGATCTCGGCCAGGTGGTCGACGATGATGCGTCCGACCCCTTCTTCGAGGGCGAGACGCAGCTCGTCCCGCGACTTGTTGTTCCCCTGGAACACCACGGTCTCGGGCGGGATCCCGGCCTTGAGGACGGTGAAGAGTTCCCCGCCGGACACGACCTCGGTCCAGCAACCCTCCTCGTGCAGGAGGCGGTTGACGGCCATGTTACACAGCGCCTTGCTCGCATACAGGACCCGCGAAGCACCCGGATAGGACGCCTTCGCGGAATCGATGAAGCTGCGCGCGGCCGAGACGAGGGTGGTCTCGTCGATGACGTAGAGCGGCGTGCCATGCGTGTCGGCAAGGTCCTGGAGGTCGCACCCTCCGATTTCCCAGCGCCCCGACGGGGTGAGGGAGGCGGTGAGAGGGCGGAGACGCTGGTTGGCAGAAAATTCGGTCAAGGCCGGTCCTTCGGATTGGCACGGCGCGGGCGTCTTTGCACGCTCCAGGTGAGCTGCATGGCACCTCGATCATATCACGTCTGCACGTCGTTCGGGGCTTGCGGCGTGGTATCATGAAAGGTGATTGATCTGCCCATGCAACACCGTGACGTCTTCCGCCTGATCGACCAGATCGCCCCGCCTCATCTCGCTGCCAGCTGGGATCGAGTGGGGTTCATGCTGGGCGACGCGTCGATGGTGACCACGGGGGTGGTCGTGACCGTCAACCCCTCGCTGGCCTGTGCGCAGTTCGCCCGCGAGCACGGGGCCAACCTGGTGGTCGCCCATCACCCCCTGCTGTTCAGGCCACTCAAGACGCTCGACGTGACTCGCGAGCCCGGACGGACGGCTGCCTACATGGCGGCTCACGATCTGACCTGCTT
>JBIIHZ010000149.1:0-5527 GCA_044235265.1 Candidatus Sericytochromatia bacterium | reverse complement strand
ACCGGACACGCCCACCCACATCGTGCCGGATCTCGAAGCCGTGGCAGCCCGGTGCAACGGAAAAATCGGGGTCATCGCTTGCGTCTCTCGACCGAACTGGTTCACGGGGTCCTGGATCTCGCTCGAGCCTCGCCCCGAGCCCTATGCCATGAACCTGTATGACAGCCTCCACGAGCTCGACCGGCAGGATCTGTCCTGCATCCTGATCGTCGCTCCTCCCCGAACACACGACTGGGCAGCCATCTGGGACCGGATCCGTCGCGCTGACGCCGATCACGGAATGTTCTGAGGGTTGCACGCCCCCAGAACCTGTCCCGAAGCACGACTGAGGCCTGTCAAACCTTGGACAAAAACATGGACAGCTCGGGATGCACGCGTGAATGATGTCACGCAAATGAGGCATCCCTCATCCATCGTTTGAGGACGTATCTCCCCCTTCAAATCAAATCCCTCGGACACACCGGTCATGAACGCCGGGACGGATACTTGCCGAGAAAAGGTCGCGCAATCGCTCCTGACGCCACTCTTCGACCTCGTCAGAAAAACCGATGACGTCTCGTCCATGGAGACCGAACCGGCTTGACAACTCGTGGACACCCTTGTTAGCTTGACATGACAGACGTGTGGCAAAGCCAAGCGGTTCACACCGGTACCCGAGGTCAGGAGGTCTGGACATGCCTATGACAATTTGGCCTGGCACCGAGTCCCATCCAGAACGTCCTCTGCCGCCGACGGTGGCACGTCAGGTGATGAACGTGTCCCTCGCAGTCTTCGTGTTCGGGCTGCTGGTTCAGCCGCTCTATCCGCTGATGGGCCTGTCGCATCTCGTCCTCGAAGGGCTCGTGGTACCTTTCGTCTTCCTGGTGCCCCTCTGGGCGGCCCGCGCGGGTCACGCGGAGCTGGGACGTCACCTGCTGTTCGGCATCTCGGTGCTGGCCACCGTCACCTTCACTCTCCACGTCGGGCTGGAATCGAACCTTCACGTGGCTTGTCTGGCCGTCGCGCTCATGGCGCACGTGATGTTCGACGTCACCCGGGAGAGCGGTCAGGTCAGGACATGGTCGCTGGTCGCGGGCCTGGGATTCGTCAGCTGTGAACTCACCCGGCTCTTCACGGGTCATCCTGGAGCGGGAGAGCTGGGCCTCGTGCTGTTGCGGGTGAGCGTCCCGCTCCTGTGCCTGGGCCTCGTGATGTGGAGCCTGGACCTCCTGGCGACGCGGCTCCTGACCCGCACGCAGGCACTTCAGGCCTCGCACGATCACATCCAGACCCTCAGCCGGGAGAAAGAAGCGCTTTTCTCCACGCTGGGGCACGAACTCCGGACGCCTCTGACGGCGATTCACGGGGTGGTGGCCAGTCTGCAGGACGGTATCGGGGGAGACCTGTCGGCAGAACAGCAGGAACTCGTGCAGATCCTCGAACACCAGTCCGATCGCATGCGCCGTTACCTGTCCGACGTTCTGGACCTGATGCGGCTGGAGAGTACCGCCAGCAGCTGGAATCACGAGGAAATCATCCTGTCGGAACTCATCGGTGAGGCGTGCGAAGATTTCCGTCCCGTCTTCGAGCAGGCCGGAATCCGCATCGACTGGCTTGCACCGGAAGAAGATGTCTGGATCATGGGTGACCGGGACCGCCTCATCCAGGTCATGGTGAACCTGCTGTCGAATGCCCTGAAATACACGCCTGCAGGTGGGGTCGTCCAGATCTCGCTCAAGACGGAAGGGTCCGACATCCGTCTCGAGGTTTCCGATTCGGGAGTCGGCATGTCCGAGGCCGATCAGGCCCGCCTGTTCACCCGTTTCTTCACCGGTTCGAATCGCCCCGTCCGCCCCGGGGAAAGCACCGGGTTGGGGCTCGTCATCTGCAAAGAAATCGTGGAGCAGGGCCATGGCGGTTCCATCTCGGTGCAGAGTGCCGAGAACCGTGGCACGACGTTCGCCATCGGGCTTCGGTCGATTCCTTCCCCGGCCGAGATCTTCGCCCGCGTGCCGCGAATGTCCGTTCAGCAGGCCATCGCCAGCTAGGCAACCGACGGCGATCGGTCACCTCGTACCCGTGAGCGCCTGGCAGGTCGGCTCCCCGTGCTCGATCAGGTGGCTTGCGAGGCCTTCGGTCCGGTCAATTCGTAGATGGCGACGGGGTGTTCCTTGCCCTTGACCCGGATGGGATCGAGGACGCGGTACTCGAAGAGTTGCTTCGTCATCTCGAACGTCTCGACGGCGACGAGTACGCCCCCGATCGGGGCATTGGCTTCCATGCGCTGTGCCAGGTTGACGGTATCCCCGAGAACCGTGAAATCTCGCTTCTGAGATCCCCCGATCTCACCGGCCGCGACGATACCGGTGTTGATCCCACATCGGACCTGCAAGAGAACGCCGATCCGGCTCTCGACGGACGCCGCGAAATCCCGGGCCGCGCCCAGGATGGCCCAGGCGGCGGAGACGGCACGCATGGCATCGTCCGGTTTCTCGACCGGCACGCCGAAGAGGGACATGACGACGCTGTCCCCGATGTACTTGTCGACGACACCGCGATACCGGTAGACCTGCTCGGTCAGGACCGCGAAGAACTGGTTGGCGACGTCACTGATGGTCTCGGGATCGAGTCGCTCCGACAGCGAGCTCAGGCCCACGATCTCCGTGAACATGACGGTCACGATCCGACGCTCCGACGCGCGCGCGCCATCCTTGCCCGCGTCGCCGGCCTCGACGGCCTTTCCGCATTGCACGCAGAAACGCGCCCGCATGACGAGCAGAGCGTCGCAATGGCGACACTCCTGCTTCATCAGGGCGAGCCCGCATTGCCGACAGTAGCGGTCGGAAACCTCGGCGATCGTCCCGCACCCCGGACACGCCTGCGCTGGAGCCTGGACGGCCGCAGAGGTCGAAACGAGGGCGTCGCTCACGCTTCCGGCTCGATGGTCACGGTCAGACCCGTCGCCTCCAGGGCATCTCGGTACCCTGCCAGACGATCGCGTCCACCCCGCACGATGACAGCACGACCATGCAGGTGAGCGGTCATGGCGATCTCGTGGGCCTGTTCGGCCGAGCGAACCTCGGGAACCACCCGGACCAGCACGGCCACGACGTGATCGAAGGCGTGGACGTCGTCATTCCAGAGCATCGCCCGGTAAGGCGCTTCGAGGGTCGAATCCAGCCGGCCGAGCCAGGCAGGAATGGTGTCGGGAATCGAAAGTGGGGCATCCAGGATGGCGGACATGGACTCTCCAGGACAGGGGAACGCGAAGGACGGAAGAATTGTTCCCCGAACAAGCCTCATGCTACCGACAAGCCCGGACGTTCTTCAAGCCGAGGTCGGATTCGCGTCGTGCACGCAGGCCAGCACGGCCGTCAGCGCGGCCAGCCGCTCCAGCGGAGCCCAGAAGCCCAGGAACCGGAGGTCGGCGGCATCGAGATGCCATTCCACCAGGCGCATCAGCCTTCCCGCGACGGTCTGGAGTCCCCCCGGAAAGGTGACGGGAGAATCACCCTCGTAGGCGCTACCTGCAGGCAACGCAATCAGGCAGGCAACCAGCAGATCCAGGACTTCCCCCGCGATTCCCCGGCGCGAGGCACGGTCCAGCAACCGGTGACATTCCGCCCGGATCCGCTCCCCGATCAACCCGGAGGCGAGGCCAGGATCGCCGAGCCCCTGCATCCAGGTCCGGATACGGGCCCTCAGACCCTGCGCACGGCCTCCTGCCAGCAGGACCTCGGCCGCCACGCCGCCTGCCTGGACGACGGCCCACTCGGCGATGACCCTGTCCAGCTGCACGTTCGAGACCGGCTCGTCGACAGGATCGAACCACGACATCCAGATTTCCGGGCGGGTACGCATCCTGACCTTCCCCTCGCACGCATCCCACGCATCTGTCGCCGTCGCGACGCGAAATTTGACGTCAAGAGTGGATTAATGGCATCAAATCTGGATTAATCCACCGTCTCCGGAGGCAACCCATGTCCCGACCGGCCATCCCGGCCCGAGTGATCCTCGTCCATCCCACGCTGGCGGAGAACGTGGGAGCCGTGGCCCGGGCCATGCGACACTTCGCCCAGGACGACCTGGTCCTCGTGGGTTCGCGTGCTCTGCTCACGGACCCTGCGGCGATCGCCACCAGTGCCGGTTCGGAGGCGATCTTGCAAGCCGCCCGGTGCGTCGAGACCCTCGACGCGGCGCTGGAAGGGTCGGGGCTCGTCGTCGGGACGACGGCCCGGATCACCGCACGTCCCGATCTGCGGACCGAGGTGCTCGCAGCAGCGATGCCGGACATCCGGGCCCACGTGACCGGAAACCGACCGGTGACCTGGGTCTTCGGTACGGAACGTCACGGCCTCACGCGCGAGCAGGCGTTGAGGTGCGACCGCCTGGTGCGCATCCCCGGGGAACCGGGGACGTGCCTGAACCTGGCCATGGCGGTCAACATCGTGCTTCATGCCTGCTATGCCAGCCAGGGTGGCCCCGAGGCCGCCCCGGCCGGCGGTGGCTGGCTACAGGATTTTCCGCCAGGCCTGCTCGAGGCCCTGGAGGACGCGCTCATGGCCCGGGGGTTCTGGCGGGCGGACAGGGAAGCATCGAAGCGGCACTCGCTGCGGCGACTCGCCTCCCGGATCCGGCTCGAGCGTGACGAGGCGCGGCTCCTCGAGGCCGCCCTCCGGATCCTCGTCGCCAGGGACGCCGCTTCATCCGTCATCGCACCCGATCAGCAGATCCGCGAGCTGCCGGAGTCCGCCGCGGATGCGCCGTGAAATCTGAGTCTGGCTGACGCCACACCCCTCGGCGATCTGTTGCTGGGAGCGGTCCTCGAAGTAGGCGAGTCGGATGGCCTCGCGGGCAGCGGGACGCAGGTGCTCCAGGGCGTCCTGGACGACGATCCGCAGTTCCGCCGTGCGGCTGCGCTGCCTTTCGCGTTCGTCCGCGATCTGGAAACGAGGCGCCGCACTCTCGTCGTCTCCCTCGAGGTCCGAATCCAGGGACATGGGGCGCGAGATCCGCTCCAGTCCGAGGACCTCGCGGACCTTGCGCTCGGGCAGGGCCGTGCGGCAGGCGACCTCGTGCACGGAGGGTTCCCTCTGCAGCTCGTGCAGCAAGGCCTCGAAGGCCAGGCGGACCGTGGCTCGCATCTCGACGAGTTCCCGTGGCGGCCTCACGCACGGGGCGAGGTCCCGGAGATAGTGCAGGATCTCCCCGCTCATGGTCGCGGACGCATAGCTCTCGAACGAGGCTCCGTGTGCGGAATCGAAGCGACCGAGGGCCCGGACCAGGCCCATGCAGGCGACCTGGAACAGATCGTCATGATCGTGCCCCGTGCGCTGGTGATACCGCAGCGCCACGCGACGGGCCAGCGGGAGGTACGCCCTGACGCGATCGGACGAGATGGACACGGGACGTTCGGTGCGCTTTGCTTGCCACGAGATGGCCATGGTGGGTTCCCTCCAGTCGAGGCTTTCACGTTCCTGACCGCATCGTGACAGGGCGTGATCACGCAAGCGATCACGGACCGCACGTCCGGCATGGAAGGTTCGTC
>JBIIHZ010000148.1:0-5528 GCA_044235265.1 Candidatus Sericytochromatia bacterium | reverse complement strand
GCATCGGCTCCACCCGTGCGAGCAGGGAGGGCTGGAAGGCCCGACCGACGACACTCGCCAGGTGCAGCACGGCACGATGGGCCGGGGAGAGGCGATCGATGCGCGCGAGCACGACCCCGTTGATGGTGGTCGGAAGCGCTCCCTGTCCCTGGCCCTCGACCTTCCAGGTACCTTCCGCATCCCGGACCAGCGTGCCGGCCTCCACCAGGGCCCGGAAAAGCTCGTGAAGAAAGAGAGGATTGCCCTCGGCGCGGATGACGATCTGGCCAAGGACGGTCCGGACGTCCGATCGTAAACCCTCTTCCTCGACCCCCGCCCCCAGGTGGGCGAGCAGGGTCTTCCAGCTGGCAGGTTCGGAAAGGGCTCTGAGCACCAGGACCTTGACGGGCATGACCAGCTTCCAGCCCGCGAATACCCGGCCCTCGTATTCCCTCGTCTGCCCGAGCAGGAGCACGTGCGCCTGCGAGGCCTCGCGCGAACCGAGCAACTCGGCAAGAGACTGCAACCACTCCAGTGAGGCCTCGTCGGCCCAGTGGAGGTCCTCGAAGTTGAGGAGCATCGGTCGACGACGGGCCTCGGAGATCAGGAGGCGGTTCAGTGCCCGGAACGAGAAGATGCGCCGCTGCTGGGGCGACAGCTGTTCGAGTTCGGGATGCTCGAGAGCCGATCCGACCAGCTGGGCGATGGCCGCGACGTGCTGGTCACGCTCTCCCGGATCGATCTCGGGACAGGCCTCGACGCGCGTCGAGAGGGCTTGCATGAGCGTGTCGGAACGGTTGCGAGAGGCCCCGAGCCAGCGCCGGATGAAATCGGCCAGCAAGGCATAAGGCGTGGCCTGGTCATACGAGATGGCCCGGACGCGCTGCGCATCGACGTGCCATTCGGGCCGCAGGCTTTCGAACAGGGCCGACGAGAGTCTCGATTTGCCGATACCGGCCTCGCCCACGAGCCAGACCAGCCGGGACGCCTCGTCCTTGGCCTGACGAAACAGCTCCTGCAGGACGCCCAGTTCGGCCTCGCGTCCCGAGAGCGGGATCGTGTCGAGACGGGTTCCCGGGTCGTCGGCCAGCCCCGAGACCTCGTAGACCTGGATGTCCTCGTTCATGCCCTTGAGGCGGACGGCTCCGAGCGACTGGAAGAGGATGCCCCGCGTGGCCGCGCGATACGTCACATGCGAGACGAGGACGTTACCGGGACGGCAAGCGGACTCGAGTCGCTGGGCCAGATTCACCGTTTCCCCGAGAACGGTGTAATCCCGCTTGTGCTGCCCCCCCACGTTGCCCGCGACCACGAGCCCCGTGTGGATGCCGACGCGAACGCGGAGCGCGATGCCGGTCCTGGCCAGGAGGTTCTGGGCGAAAGCGAATGCGACCTGCTGCATCTCGAAGGCGGCCCGACAGGCGCGTTCCGGATCGTCCTCGTGAGCCACGGGGGCCCCGAAGAGTGCCATGATGGCGTCACCGATGTACTTGTCGACGACGCCCCCGTAGCGATAGATGGGTTCCGTCAGGACGGCGAAGAACTCGTTGACGATCTCGGCGACGGTCTGCGGATCGAGTTTCTCGCTCATGGCCGTGAAGCCGGAGACATCGGCAAACAGGACGGTCACGACGCGACGATCGCCCGTGACCTCCCGCGAAGGCGGCTCGACCGGGGACGCCTCTGCCGCCAGGGGCGCGGGCCGCGCCTGCCCGCAGTCGGCACAGTGACGCCATCCGGCCTGAAACCGATGGCCGCAGCCCCCGCAAGGTTCCAGCTGACGCTCGCCACACCAGGCACAGAAAAGGGCTTCAACCGGCAACTCCCCCTGGCAGGACGAGCACCGGAACTGCATGTGAAAGGCACTGAGTGACGAGGCGAGACTCTCCATAAGGACCACCGGGGGCTCCGGACGAGCTGTGGGAAGCGACACGGCATCATACCCGGGAACCGGACAAAATCTGCCAGATGTCACCGCAGCGATGCCGCCGACTGCAGGTTATAATGGAAGTGTCCCTGGCCCGAGACAACGAGGTCCCGCCATGTTCAAGAAACTGCTCATCGCCAACCGGGGCGAGATCGCCGTCCGCATCCTGCGGTCCTGCCGGGAACTCGGCATCCGGACCGTGACGGTCCATTCCGAGGCAGATGTCCACGCCGCTCACGTCCGGCTTGCCGACGAATCCTACCTGCTGGGTCCGGCTCCGGTCGCGCAGAGTTACCTGCGCGGCGAACGTATCCTCGAAATCGCCCGTGAAGCCGGAGTGGACGCCATCCATCCAGGATATGGCCTTCTGTCCGAGAACCCGAATTTCGCCCGGGCCTGCCAGGAAGCCGGAATCGTATTCATCGGGCCGTCCCCCGAGGCCATCGCCCGGATGGGTCTGAAAGTCCAGGCGCGGGCCGAACTCGAGAGCATCGGCGTGCCCGTCGTGCCCGGCCATGGCCAGGCACTCGGTGGGGTGGACGAGGCCCGCGAGGTGGCCGGGCGGATCGGCTATCCCGTGATGCTCAAGGCCTCGGCCGGCGGCGGCGGGATCGGCATGGAACGCATCGAGGGCCCGGAGGCTCTCGAGAAGGCTTTCAAACTCTGTCAGGGACGGGCCAAGGCCTACTTCGGTAATGGCGACCTCTACCTCGAGAAATATCTGGACCAGCCTCGCCACATCGAGATCCAGGTGCTGGCCGACGCCCACGGTGGCGCCTGGCACCTCGGTGAGCGTGAGTGTTCCATCCAGCGACGACACCAGAAGGTGCTGGAAGAGGCCCCGTCCGTGGCGCTCACCCCCGAAGTCCGGGCTCAAATGGGCGAGGTTGCCCTGCGCATCGTTCGTCATCTGGGCTACGTGAATGCGGGAACCCTCGAGTTCCTGCTCGATTCGTCGGGCGCTTTCTATTTCCTCGAAATGAACACGCGCCTCCAGGTGGAGCATCCTGTGACGGAACTCGTCACGGGCCTCGACCTCGTTGCCCTGCAACTGCACGTGGCCGCGGGCGACCGTCTCGATCTCGGACCGGCGCCCCACGAGCCGCGCGGACATGCGATCGAGGTCCGCCTCACGGCCGAGGACCCCGTCACGTTCTTGCCGGCCCCCGGCACGCTGGACGAGGTGCGTTGGCCGGAAGGCGTGCGCATCGACACCTGGGTGGAAAGCGGAACGACCCTGTCTCCTCATTACGACCCGCTCGTGGCCAAGATCATCGCCCACGGGGCGACCCGCGAGGAAGCGATCCGGACCCTGCGATCCGCACTCGGCGAGGTGGTCGTGACCGGGACCAGGACCAATCTGACCGCCCTGATGGGCATTCTCGACGACCCCGAGTTCCAGCGGGGCGCCTATTCCACCCAGTTCCTCGCGACGCGTCGCGTCGCGGCGGGCGTTTGAGCCGTCGGCTCGGGAGAACCAATCCATGGCACAAGTGGTCAGCACGATGGCAGGCACGCTCCTCGAGATCTGCGTCCAGGTGGGGGACACCATCGAACCGGGACAGGACGTGGCCATGCTCGAATCGATGAAGATGCAGATGTACGTCCAGGCCGAAGTCGGTGGGACGGTCAAGGCCCTCTGCGCCGAGAGCGGGGACTTCGTCAACGAAGGCGACCCCATCATCGAACTCGCGTGAACGACGGGGCGGAATCGACGATGCTTCCCTCCCGCATTCACCTGGTCGAGGTCGGTCCGCGTGACGGCCTCCAGAACGAGCGAACGACGATCGCGAGCGCCGACAAGGTGCAGTTCATCGAGGAACTCGTCGACGCCGGTGCCACCCATGTCGAGGTCACGAGCTTCGTCGACCCGCGCTGGATCCGCGCGCTGGCCGACGCGGACGAGGTCGCGCGGACCTTCAGGCGCAGACCGGACGTGCGGTACACCGGCCTCATCCCCAACCTCCGGGGCTATCAGCGTGCGCGGGAAGCCGGAATCGACTCCGTCGCCGTCTTCATGTCGGCGACCGAGACCCACAGCCGGAAAAACCTCAACAAGGGGATCGAGGATGCCCTGGCCGCAGCCGCCGAGATCCTGGCCGAGGCCAGGCGTGAAGGGCTTCGGACCCGTGCTTATCTCTCGGTGGTGCTCGGCTGTCCCTACGAGGGTCATGTCGAACCGGCTCGCGTGGTCGACCTGACGCGCCGCCTCCTCGACCTCGGCGCCGAGCAGGTCAGCCTCGGGGATACCACGGGCATGGGGCATCCCCTCCAGGTCCGGGATCTGTCCGAGCGCCTGCTCGCGCACGTGTCTCCCGAGACCCTGGCCCTCCACTGCCACGACACGCGGGGCACGGCACTCGCCAACGTGCTCGCCGGCCTTGAGGCCGGCATCACGACCTTCGACACCTCCGCGGGAGGCCTCGGTGGCTGTCCCTATGCCCCCGGTGCTTCGGGAAACCTGGCCACGGAGGACCTGGTGGCGTGCCTGCACCGCATGGGGGTCGAGACGGGCATCGATCTCGACCGCATGGTCGAGGTCTCCAGCCGGATGCAGGAACTGCTCGGCAAGCCACTTCCCGGCCGGGTCCTCCAGTACGAACTGGCGTCTCGGTACCGCGCGACCGCTTCCACGACCTGAACATCCCCGGGAGGGCTCCGTGACCGAATCCGTGCTGCAGATCGAGGACCTCGAACACGTCCGGATCCTGCGCCTCGACCGCCCCGAGAAACTCAATGCCTTCAACTTCGCTCTGCTGAGGGCGCTGGCCGAAGCCATCCGCACGACCGCCCTGTCGCGCGACGTGCGCGTGGTGGTGGTCACCGGCGCTGGAGACCGGGCCTTCTCGGCCGGGGCGGATCTCGCCGAACGCGCCACGTTGACCCCGGACGAGGTGCGGGAGTTCCTGGCCCACATCCGGGACACCTTCACGCGCCTCGAACAGCTCCCGCAACCCGTGATCGCCGCCGTCAACGGCGTGGCCCTGGGCGGTGGATGTGAACTCGCGCTCGCCGCCGACATCCGGCTCGCCTCCGACCGGGCTCTGATGGGCCTCACCGAGACGGGACTCGGCATCATTCCCGGCGCGGGAGGCACGCAGCGGCTCCCGCGGCTGGTGGGACGCGGAAGGGCACGCGAGATGGTCTTCAGTGCCCGACGCGTAACCGCCCAGGAGGCCCTGGACATCGGGCTCGTGGAGGCCCTGCATCCTCTGTCCGACCTCATGGAGGCGGCACTTGATCTGGCGCGTCGGATAGCCGGCAATGCCCCGCTCGCGGTGACCCAGGCCAAGATGGCCATCAACCGCGGACTCGAGACGGACCTCGCCACGGGGCTCGCCCTCGAGGGGGTCTGCTACGAGACGCTCATCCCCTCCCGCGATCGCCTGGAGGGCCTGGCAGCCTTCCGCGAGAAGCGTGCCCCGCGGTACACGGGCGAATGACTGCGTCCATCGCGCCTCGCTCCGGAGGTCGCCGACCTGGATCCGTGGCCTGGATCGGGTGGGTGATTCCTGTACTCCTCCTGTCGACGGGGCCTGAAGCCCGTTCAGATGCCTCACGCCCCCCCCGGGAAGGCCGCCTCGAGCAGGGCGTCATCCTGGCTCGCCACGCCGGCGGGTGG
>JBIIHZ010000147.1:0-5550 GCA_044235265.1 Candidatus Sericytochromatia bacterium | reverse complement strand
ACCCTGCGACGAAGCTGGTGGCGATCGCCGAGCCCGGAACGATCGACCGGCTCATGCCCATCGCCCTGGAGAGGTTCGGTGCGGAACTGTACGTCACGCGCTCGATCCCCGAGTTCCTGGAATTCGCGAATCCGAACATCTCGAAGGGAAGAGCGCTGCACGAGCTGGCGCGGCGCCTGGACATCCCCCGCCAAGCGATCGTGGCCTTCGGTGACGGGCTCAATGACCTCGAGATGCTGCGCGAGGCCGGCTGGGGTGTGGCGATGGGACAGGCTCCCCTGGCCCTGCGCGAGGCAGCGGACGAGGTCACCGCTCCCGTCGAGGCCGACGGGGTGGCTGCGGTCCTGGAGCGTCTGTTCGCCTGAGTCGTTCCCCGCCCCGCTCTCCGGTCCGGCTCCCCGGACGGAAACCCGGGGCCTGCTCGGCAGCCGGACGGATCCGGACGGTCTCGAACGGCACCTCGGCGCGAAGCCGGCGCATCGCCTCGACCTCGGCAGGGGCCGACAGGGTGTAGACCCGACCATCCATCCCGGCTCGGCCGGTCCGACCTGCCCGGTGCCAGTAATGGGTCCGGTCGAGCGGCACCTCGTAGTTGACGACCGTCCGGGCAGCCAGCACGTCGAGCCCGCGTGAGGCCAGATCCGTGGCCACCAGGATCCGGTCATCACCGAGCCGGAACCCCTCGAGGGCTTCCTGACGCTCCGCCTGCGTCGAACGGGCCGTGAGATAGGCCGTCGGCAACCCCTGCCGGCGGAGCCACCGGGCCAGGGGCGCAGCCTCGTCTCGCTGGTTGACGAACACGAAGGCCTGCCCGTTTTCGCGCTGCAAGATACCGAGAAGGATGCCCCGGCGGCGATCGGGCTGGACCTGCACCCAGAGGTGCCGGATGGGCTCGGGAACCGGCGCCGACACCTGCTCGGAGGTGCCTGGCCCCACGATCCGGGGGCACGTCTGCCACCACGGCGGCAACTGGCCGGGACGTTCGGGATCGGCCGTGGCCGAAACCCAGATGGTCCGCACGTCACGAGGCAAGGCCCGATGGATCGCGAGGAGGTCGTCGCGGAAGCCCCCGTTCCAGAGCTCATCGGCCTCATCGACGACCCAGGCCCTGACGGCGGTCAGATCGAGGTGACGACGGGCCAGCAGGTCGCGAAGACGCCCCGGCGTGGCGACCAGCAGGTCGACGCCGCGCGCCAGGGCGCGGCTCTGGTTACGGGCATCGACGCCCCCGTAGGCGGCCGAGATGACGGGCCTGGGTGCACCCAGCGACTCGCGCAGGGCCCGCGTGACCTGGACGGCCAGTTCCCGCGTGGGAACCACCACCAGGGCCCTCAGCCCGGGAGGTCCCTCCAGGCAGGCCGAGAGCAGTGGCCATCCATAGGCGAGCGTCTTCCCGCTTCCGGTGGGGGCCCGCAGCACGAGGTCCTCACCCCCGAGGACGCCACGCGCCACCTCGACCTGGAACGGTCGCGGACCGGGCCAGCCATCGCCGATACCGGCGCGGACCGTCGTGGGCAGGGGCAGATCGGCCCAGGGCACGACGGGCAACGGCTTGCCGGCGGTCACGAAGAAACTCCGGACAGCGGAAACGAGCCGTGATGCGCCCGGTTGAGACGCGCGATGACGCGGTGCCGCAGGCGCGTGCCCAGGGTGAAGACGCGACCGGGCAAGGGCTCGCCTGGCAAGGCATGCCACCGCACATGCAACCCGCGCTCGTCGAGATCGCACACCCGGAACGCGTGGGGATGCTCGACGAGGGATGGCCCCGTGAGAATGGTCGCCCGACCGACGCGGCGCGCGTGGCTGACGTGATAATGCCCGGCGAGCAGGAAGCCCTCCACCGTGAGCCCCTCCAGGCAATCGAGCAGGCGCCGCTCATCGGGGGGCATCAGGCGCATCAGGCGCAGGAATGGCAGAGGGGGACGGGGAGGATGATGCAGGCCCACGAGAGGCACGCGCCCGTCGAGCGTTTCGAGGGTCCTGGAAAACCATTCGGCCTGCTCGAGGGAGACGAATCCACGCCATGTCAGGTAATCGACATCGGGGGTCTCGGTGGTGTCGAGCATGATGAGGCGCAGGCCCGGGACGGGGTCTTGGTGATAGTAGAGTCCACGCTCGCGCGCGAGGTCGGGAAAGACCTTTCTCCAGAGTTCACGTCGGGCCGGGATGTCCCGCCCCTGCATGTCATGATTGCCGACCCCGAGGTAATACGGGCATTCCAACCCGTCGAGCAACTCCCGTAACAGGCCCAGATCGCGCTCGAGGTGCACCGTGTCGTCGAGCAGGTCACCCGTCAGGACGACGAAATCGAGGTCGAGGCGGTTGCATTCGGCGATCGCCTCACGGACCACGGAGATCGCCGTCGGGTATTCCCGGCACGGGACCGTGCCGAGATGAAGATCCGTGAGGTGCGCGAAGCGCGCGCGGACAGTGGCAGCCATGGTCGGATCCTACCCTTCAGCCCGGTCCGGTGAAACCGGGCATCCGACCCGGGAGTTGCTCCGGGGGATCCTACTTCCCCTCGAGCAGTTCGCGAATGTCGTGGAGGCGCGAGCGGACTGCCTCGAGGTGAATCTTCAGGACGTTGGTCTCGGCACCCGTCATGCGCGGACGCGCCTCGAGCAGAAACGTCTCGAGGGCGGCAAACTGGGCTTCGGCCTGGGACAGAGCTTCCATCGATGCGGACCTTTCTGGGACGCGTGAACGACCCCACGCTAGCACGGTCGTCCATTCCTGACAAAGGGCACGTCATCTGAGACAATGGGTATCCGGCCCGCCCCACGTCTCCCGAAGGAGTGAAGGTCCCGCCCCATGCACGTCGAGGTCCACCGCTGGTACAGTCACCGCATCGGCAAGGACATGCCGCTGAAGGTCTACGGCCACTACGGCTTCCCCCTGCTGCTCTTCCCGACGGCTGCCGCCGATTTCGAGGAATACGAGCGGTTTTACCTCATCGAGGTGATGCGGCCCTTCATCGAGGCCGGGAAGGTCAAGGTCTTCACGATCGACAGCGTGAACGGCCACACCTGGATGAACAGCCGCCTGCACCCCGGCGAGCGCGCCCACCGGCACACGTTCTACGATGCGTACGTCACCCGCGAGGTCGTGCCTTTCATCTGGAACCACCAGGGCGGCAAGCAAGGCATCATCACCTCGGGAGCCAGCATGGGGGCCTACCATGCCGTGAACTTCCTGCTGCGTCACCCCGACGTGTTCTCGGGGACGATCGCGATGTCGGGCGCTTACGACATGTCGCCCTGGACACGGGGCTTCGTCGACGACAACGTCTACCACAACTCCCCGCTCCTGTACCTCCCCAACCTCCGGGATCCCTGGTACCTCGAGCGGCTGCGCGAGCACGGCAAGCGCATCCACATCCTGTCTGGCCAGGGCGACTACGAGGCACCCGGTCAGTCGCGCGCCCTCTCGCGCGCCCTGTGGGAGCGCGGCGTGTGGCACAACCTCGATCTGTGGGGCCACGACATGCGCCACGACTGGCCCACCTGGCGCCGCATGATGCCGGTCTACCTCGAGCACGCCTTCTAGCCACGACCGGGTGCTCACGGAATCCAGACACGACAAAGGGCCCCTGCTCGCGCAGGGGCCCTGAGACTCGGGACCGTCGGGATCAGCGCTGGAAGAAGGACTTCATCAGGTCCTTGACCGCGTTCATCACGTTGGTGATCATCGAGATCTGCATCTGAAGCATCTGGAGACGCGCCTGGGCTGCTGCCTGCTTGGTCGGGTTGGCCAGATCCGCGATGAGGCCGTTCATCTCGTTGACCAGATCCGCGACGCGCTCCGAAGCCGTGGCCACGGTTGCGGTGGCATTGATGGAGGCAGTGTCGAAGCCAGCCAGCCTCTGTCCGGAATTCACATTTGCCATTGTGCACCTTCCTCGTTGTGGGATTCCCCGGGGCTCCAACCCCGACACCGTTGTCATACCGGTCCGGGGCCCGAAGTATGTCCCTTGAAACAATCATTTAACACGAGCTTGAAGCGGGAGCCGGCCTGGTTAACACACGCGGGGAAATTGTTTTGAAATGGTTCCAAACGTGCCGCTTCCGGGTACATGAGGGCAGGATCATGATCGAACAGGGGGGACCATGGGGACGGATCTGCGCTACGCCCTGATCAACTCGTTCCGGTCGATCGACGCCCTCCGTGCCAATCAGGCCTTCAATCTGCTGGGGTCGTTCGTCCCGGGTTTCCGCCCCCGGGACATCTCGTTGGGGCTGATCGCCACCGACCTGAACTTGACCTCCAGCGAGCCCCCCGTCAAACGTGCCGCGAGTGGCACGACCGGACCTGCCAGAGGTCGGGGAACCCGTTCCGGGGCGACCGTCACGGATTACGAACTGTCCGTGCTGGGATACCGTCAATCCACGGCCACGGCCAAACCGACGCGCACGCAGGGAACCACCCAGATACCCACGAACCTCAGCATCATCGGAGATGGCTTTTTCGCCGTCTCGGATGGTCTCACGCCGAACGCTCGCGTCTTCCTCACGCGCAATGGCCGCTTCAAGTGGCAGGCCGTGGGGACCGACAATGGAGCTCCCATCTACCGACTGGTGAATGACCAGGGCCTGTTCGTGCTGCGGGCCGAGGACATCCAGATCAACAAAGCCACGGGCCGTCCGGAACTCAAGCCGGACAAGCCTCTGGACAAATTCGGAAAGACGGACCCCCTCGGTCGCGGCATGGCAATGTCCAAGAATTCCCCCCGCGACGGAGCCTTCCAGGACCTTAACCTGACGACTCCGGGTCGCATCTTTGGCGTCATCGGGGAATCCGTCAAGGGTAACATGACCGAGGTGACGGACGAGGCCCTGCCGTCGTTCTTCGTGAGACCTGATGACAACCGGAGCGCGATCGCGATCGTCAAGGTCCCTCTGGCCGGTGAACTCGTGAACTCGTCGTTCGGACCGGAAGTCTACACGTTGCCGCCTGCCGGAGGCCGGGGCCTGCTCATCGACTCGCTCGAGGGTTGGTACATCCGCGAGAAAGGCAATGGCCCGAAGGTCCTTCCGGACAGCCTGGAACTCATCGACCAGAAGGCCCTGCAGGACCGCATCGTCATCGACAACGAGGCAGCCAACTTCGTCTACCGGACGCTCTCGAACTTCCTGACGGACTACAACAAGTCGATCGACGACCTGCTCGGCATCATCCGCTGATGGCCTGCCGATAGCTGAAGGCATGCAGCCACCTCGGGCACGTGGCTCCCGGGCCACCCCTCAAGGAGTCACGGTCGGAGAGGCCACAGGAGAGGCCGAATCCGTCGCGATCGGGGCCGGGATCAGGGTGAACTGCGAGAACAGAGTCTGCCCGAACTCGAACGTCTGAAACGACAGCCTTCCCTGTCTCATGCCCTCGTCCTGCGGGATTTCACCGACGGGTAACGCAAACAGGCCCAGCATCTCGGGGGCGCCGATCCCCGAGCTACTCGCCTTGCCCACGATCTCACGAAACTGGATGGCATAGAGATATTCACCCGCGGCCAGGCGCTCGGCGCCAGCCTCCTTGGGTTCGACAAGACGGCGGATG
>JBIIHZ010000146.1:0-5555 GCA_044235265.1 Candidatus Sericytochromatia bacterium | reverse complement strand
CCGAGAACCGGATCGGCTCGTCGAGATCCGCCTGCGGGACGTCGCTCATGACCGGTATCCCGTCCACCAGCACGGCGCGCAGCGGGGCCACGGGGGCCCCCGAGGGCGTGGCGTCTTCGATGAACAAGGACACGCGCAGGTGATCGACGTCCGATGCCTGCCAGGGCTGGATCAGCGCCTGGGTACGGGGTCCGGGTGCGGTCAGGCTCGGCGTGATCTCGAGGGTGGCCGTGTCATGCGGGGCTCTGGCGATCGGGGTGGTCGCCAGGGAACACGCTGCCAGGAGGCAGGCTGCGGGGAGCAGGAGGCGCAGGCACATCACGCGGACGGTCTCCTTCCATTGGGCCCGGCACGTCATAGCTCGAGTGTGACCTCGCCGAGGTCGTCGTCGTCCAGGACGTTGACGACCGCTCGACCGGTGGCCTTCACGGTCCCCGAGGCATCCAGTCCCCGCGCCTCCAGCACGTAATTCGCGAACGGGGCGAGGCGATTCAGCCGCAGCGACGTCGGGAAGGTCGTGACCGAGAAGGGTGTCTCCAGCTGTTCCGGTGCGCTTCCGTTCACCAGTCGCCGGATGCTGACCTCGGTCCGGGCGAGCGTCAGCAGGGGGTCGCGCCGCACGAGCCGGATCAGGGCCGTCCCCGAGAACGGTCGAGGCTTGAACACGAGCCGCATGTCGCGATCCGCCAGCTGGACCTGGTCGTCGCGCTCCACCCGGATGTTCATCAGGCAGTCGGGCTGCGTCAGCACATTGCCGACGGCGTCATAGGCGGCTGCCTCGAGCTGGTAGTCCTGATCGTGCCAGAGATTTCCGACCACCAGGGGGATCCGCTCGGCCAGCTGGCTCGCGGGAATCGTGAGCAACACGACGGGCACGTCCGGGCGGAGTTCGGGGAGGCCCGTCGCGGGCGCCAGCAGACGGTAGCCGAGGCCCGGGACGAAGATCCGCGGCGTGACGACCACGTGGTCGACGTCCTGGAGGCGCCAGGGTCTCACGACGGCCTGGGTCGCACGCGGGGAAACCATGTTCAGGGTCAGGTTCACGAGGGGCCCCGAGGTGATCCGTTCCCGGCCGAGGTCCGTCACGCCTCCTGGAAGGATGAGGACCGACGTGCTGGCTTGACCGTCGAAGATGCGGTCGCGGAGCTGGACGGGAAGGGCCACCGGCCCGGGCCGATCGTCGCGGGTGACCGTCAGATCGATCGATGATGAAGCGTCCACGCTCAGGATGTCGGCCAGGTCCCGTCCCGGTCGGGCAAAGGCGCGACCGGTGATGCGGTAGGTGGTGTCGGGGCGTAGCCCCCCGATCGGGATGTCGGCCAGGATGGCCGGGCCCGAGAGGTCCCGCTCCAGGATGGGAATGCCCCCGCCCCCCGCGGTCGGCGTGACGGTCACGACCAGGTGGTCGACGTCCAGCCGCGAGTAGGGTTTCACCAGTTCCTGCGTGCGGAGACCGCCATTCCGGAACACTGTCCGGAGGACCAGCGACCGGTCCGGGACCGGGGGACTGGCCGCGGCCTCGTCGAGGGCTGGCAGCCTCCCCACCGGCATGTACAGACATCCGGTGAGGCTGGCCACCAGCCCTGCTTTGACGAGTTCACGACCGTGTCGAGCCAGAAATCGTCCTGGCAAGAGAGGCCCTCCCTGGCGAATGGCGGTCGGATCAGTCCACGGTCGCGGCGACGAGGCCCATCTTCGCGCGCAGGTTCTCGTCCAGCTTCGCGAGGAACTGGCTGGTCGTGAGCCAGGGCTGCTCGGGGCCGATCAGGAGCGCGAGGTCCTTGGTCATGAAGCCGGCCTCGACCGTCTCGACGCAGACTTCCTCGAGCGCCGTGGCGAAGCGCGCCACCTCGGGGGTGCCGTCGAACTGGGCCCGGTAGAACAGCCCGCGCGTCCAGGCGAAGATCGACGCGATGGGATTCGTCGAGGTCTCCTTGCCCTTCTGGTGCTCGCGGTAGTGGCGCGTCACCGTGCCGTGGGCGGCCTCGGCCTCGACCGTCTTGCCGTCCGGGCTCAGGAGCACGGACGTCATCAGGCCCAGCGACCCGAAGCCCTGGGCGACGGTGTCGGACTGCACGTCGCCATCGTAGTTCTTGCAGGCCCAGACGAACCCGCCGGACCACTTGAGGGCGGCCGCGACCATGTCGTCGATGAGGCGGTGCTCGTAGGTGATGCCGAGTTCGGCGAAACGGGCCTTGAACTCGGCCTCGAAGACTTCCTGGAAGAGGTCCTTGAAGCGGCCGTCGTACGCCTTGAGGATCGTGTTCTTGGTCGAGAGGTACACGGGCCAGCGCTTGGCGATGCCGTAGTTGAAGCAGGCCCGCGCGAAGCCGCGGATGGACTCGTCGAGGTTGTACATCCCGAGCGCCACGCCGCCGCCCTTGAACTCGAACACCTCGCGTTCGATGACCTGACCATCCGCGCCCTCGAACTTCAGCGTCAGCTTGCCGGCGCCCGGCACGACGAAGTCGGTCGCCCGGTACTGGTCGCCGAAGGCATGACGGCCGATCACGATGGGCTGGGTCCAGCCGGGCACCAGGCGCGGCACGTTGGCGCAGATGATGGGTTCACGGAAGACCGTCCCGTCGAGGATGTTGCGGATGGTCCCGTTGGGAGACTTCCACATCTTCTTGAGGTTGAATTCCTTGACCCGCGCCTCGTCGGGCGTGATGGTGGCGCATTTCACGCCTACGCCGAACTCCTTGATGGCGTTCGCGGCGTCGATCGTGACCTGGTCGTCCGTGGCATCGCGGTTCTCGATACCGAGGTCGTAGTACCTGAGGTCGAGGTCGAGGTAAGGCAGGATCAGGCGGTCCTTGATGAACTGCCAGATGATCCGCGTCATCTCGTCGCCATCGAGTTCGACGATCGGGTTCAGCACCTTGATCTTGCTCACGTGGGTCTCCTCGTTCGCGTGCGGTTTCCGGATGTGCATCCTAGCACGCATCGCGTAAGATCGTCGGCGCGGAATCCCGGGCTTGCCACATCTCCGGAGGGACTCGTTGCGTCCGGCACTCGTCTCGACATGCTGCACCGTCATGCTGGCCCTGTCCGCGCAGGCACCGGGCATGGCTGTTCCACCCGTCCGGGTGGGTGCTCCCCCCCTCCGCCGCCTCGCGCCTCCGGTGCTGGACCAGGTCACCGGTGAACTCCGCGTGCCCTTCGAGGGACTGCCGCCGGTGTATCGCGTGACGCGCCTCGCGCCGCCGCGGCGCTTCGTGATCGATTTCGACCGGGCCGCCCTCGTGAAGCCGGTGGAAGGACGCGTCTCCCTTCGCCCGAGCTGGCTGCGGTCCTGGCGCCTCGAGCAGGCGGCAGACGGTCATGCCCGGCTCGTCCTGGTGCTCTCCACGCTGGCGCCGCAGCATCTGCTCTCTGCCCGTCGTGGCCGGACGCTCGTGCTCGAGGGGACGCTGTTCGTCCCGCCCGTGCCTTCCGTCTCACCTTCGCCTTCCCCCTCGCCCCGACGTCGTCTGCCCGTTCCGCCCGTCCTGCCACCATGGCGAGCGCTTCCCGCTGCGCCCGCGTCCCCCCTCGCTCCGACGCCCGCGCCTGTCGTCTTGCCGAGTCCCGAGCCGCCTTCCACGCCGGAGCCGATACCTGAGCCGACGCCTGAGCCGACGCCGGTGCCCACGGCTGAGCCGACGCCGGTGCCCACGGCTGAACCTACTCCCGTCGCGAGTCCCACGCCTGACCCCGAGCCGCCTTCCGGGAGCCCGGCCTCGCCCACCCCTGCGCCGGTGCCTCCGGAGCCCGTCTCCTGGCCGGCTCCACGTCTGACGACCGAGCTGGCCTGGATCGACGAGCACGTGGCCTTCGAGGCGCTCCGCGTCGCCGTGACCGCCGTGCCCCACCTCCAGCTCGACTGGTGCCCTTCCTGGGCCGGGTGGCGCCTGCCCGTCTCCGTCGGGGCCCATGCCTTCCAGTTCGCCAGCACCGATTATCCCGGCGTCTTTCACCGCCGGGAGGTCACGACGGGGGCGATCGCCCTGGTGCGCGACCACGAGCTGGGCCCCCTTCGCCTGGCGACGGGGCTCGGCTGGGGCGGGACCTGGAACCGCATCACCAGCACCTCGGGCCCACCGGCACCGCCGGCGGCGAGCCAGTTCTGGTTCACGCCCGTGCTCGACCTCCGCGGCTGGGGGATCCGTCAGGAGATCGTCTGGCCGCTCGGACCGGAGCTGGCCCTCGGGCTCGACCTGGCCTGGACCCCCGTCGAGGACGTGACGGCCGCGCCGGGGTCGGGCTTGCCGCGCATGACCGGCTACCGGATCGCGCCCGTGGTCAGCTTCGGTTCAGGACTCGCCCACCGCGCGGGCATGTTCCTGGAGTCCCATGTCGGCGGGGACTTTCCCTCCGATCCGCAGGGTGTGGGCTCGGGGTTCGCCACCACGCGCTTCGGCCTCACGACCACGATCGGTCTGGGAACCCTCGAGCGCATACGCGTGGAGGTGGCGAGATGATCCGACTCTTCAAGCGGGGTGCCTGGCTCGTGGCCCTGTCGCTCGGCCTGGGCCCCTTTCCTGCGGGGGCACTCACCGACCCCTCCGCGGCTGGCGGGCCGACGTCCGTCCTCGGGCTTGCGTCCGCGACCGCGTCCGTCCCCTGGACCTCGTACGCGGCGTCTGCGGTGGTGCCCGGTGCCGGGCAGTGGCTCGAGGGACGGCGCGAAACGGCTCTGGGCCGTGGTTCCGCGGCGCTGGTGACCGTCTTGCTCGGTCTGTACGGGGCCGAGCAGGCCGCCCGGACGAACGAACCCACCAGCGGGGGGGGCAACCTTCGCTTCGCGGCGGCCGTGCTGCTGACGGGGCTCGCCATCTGGAGTCCGCTCGAGCTGTGGTGGGCGTCTCACGTTCCGGCTGCGTCCGGGGCCCCGGGCGAGCCCCGCCAGGAAGAACCCCCTTCCACACCCTGAGGGGAGAAGGGGGTTGCTGTCACCGGACAGGCAAGAGCCGCTTACCGGGCTGGAAGCGTCATTTCATGCTGGCGGCAGCCGCCGCCTGCAGGCGCTGGATCTCGGCCTGCCACTCCGCAGGGGACTTGGGCGTCGGGAGGGGCTGACCCCCGCCATCCATCTTGTCGGCGGCACTCAGGCCATTCTGCAACATGTTCGAGGCCTGGTTCAGGATATCCGCGCCCGCCCCCGTCGCAGGCACCTTGCCGAACATATCCTTGAGTTCCGCCGCGGTCTGCAGGGCCTGCCGGGCCTGACCGATGGCCCCCTCTGCCGACGCCTTCGTATCCTCGGGGGCTTCCGGTTTGGCATCCCCGCTCAGCTTGCCCAGGAAGCCGAGCCCTTGCTCGACGGCGCCCAGGTACCCGGCTGCACCGGGAAAGAACTGCTTGGCGGCTGAGACCAGGCCCTGGACGAGGCCCAGGAAGCCGCCCCCGCCCCCGCCGAACAGGGAGCCCAGCGACAACCCCGATTTCTGGCCCGCCGGGGAAATGCCCGAGTCTCCACCCGGGGCCGACGGTCCGCCCCCCGCAATCTTGTCGAGACCCGGAACCAGGCTCGTACCGAGGCTGAAGGCCGTCTTGGCGATGCCGCCCAGGGC
>JBIIHZ010000145.1:0-5568 GCA_044235265.1 Candidatus Sericytochromatia bacterium | reverse complement strand
GGCGTCGGGGAGGGGACAGCAGGTGAGGGGTCAGGCGGGCGAGGTGAGGGCGAGATGGGCGCCCCCGACCCCGACACCCCCCCCACGAACCCGGGGAGCAGGACCTCGGTGGACGGTTCGCCGGAGGGACCGGGAAGGGCGGACGCAGCCAGCCGGGACGGAAGCGTGAGACGGTCGAGGTCGGAACATGCTGTCACCATCACGAGCAACAGCGCCATGGATGTTCCGTGGCCACGAGCACGCATCGCGGAACCCTCGCCCTCTAGAGACCGGACTGGACCTCGACGACCACCTGGACCGCCAAAGGAGGAATACCCGCCTGGACGGTGGCATAACCCTCGAGGAGATCAGGTTCTGCGCTGACGTTCCCGCGGTCATCGACGGACAGCACGTCGTTGTCACCCGGAGGACAGCCGATGCAGCGCCAGTCGAGCACCTGCCAGGGGATGCGAGCCCCGGGAAAGACCTTGCCCTCGAAATCCCGGGCTTCGTAGAAGAAAAACGAGCGTTCCCGGGGCGCCAGGGGCCGTCCCAGAGGCGTCACGCTCAGGGACGCCAGCGTCGTGAAGAGGGGGGATGCCGTGAGTTCCCGGCCGAGCACGGCCAGGACGACCGGACTGCTCGTGGCCGCGGCGGGAACCCGGAAGATCACCTGGGAATCCGAGCGGAAGACCACGTCTCCCACCGGGACCGGCACGGCCCCGACCCGAACACCCGCGGGACCGCGGGACGCCTCACCGAATCCGCTCCCCGAGATGAGGACGGTCGTGCCAGGCAACCCGTGGTCAGGACTCACACCCGTGACCACGGGTTCCGCGACGGGACGACGCAGGGGGAGCACGGCCGAAGCCACCTCGTTCGCCCGCACGACGAGTTCGGTACCCCCGGACGCCACCAGGCCCTGGCGCCCGTCACGGGCCTCGACCGAGAGGCGGTATCGGCCCGGCCGGAGGTCAGGGAAGGCAAGTGTCACCTCGGTGTCATCGACCCGGTCGACGCCCCGGTCGGCCACGGCGACACCCTGGAGGTCCGACAGGACGATGCGCATCGAACTTGCCTTGCGGAGCAGGCCCTGGGTATCGCGCGCCGGCCAGCGGAATCGCATCAGGATACTGCCACGAGCATCGTCGACGGGACGCTGCTCGGCAACCGGATGCGACACCGGATGCATGACGGGTACAAGGCGCGCGGCAGGACAGCCGGCCAGCATCAACAGGACGAGACTGGCACCTGACTTGCCTGCACGCCCCCCGGGCTTCGAAGCGGCCATATCATCCCGTCACTGTACCGTGACCCGGGCGATGGCGAGTTCGTCGGTCGATACGAGTTCACTTTCCGGGCGGGGGCCAACGGTCTTGCCCACCAGGATCACGTCCTGACCGGCCGTACGAGCGGTGTACTTGCCGCTCGTCCCGAAGTTACCGATACGGACATTCCCGCTGGAGACGGAATTCGGATTGGCCCCCTCGAGGACCATGATCGCAACCTTGTTGCCCGGGAAGGGCGTGATCGGGAGGTTGGTGGCATCGTATGCCTTCAAGGTGAAGTCGTGAGTGCCACCAGCTGCGACCGTGAGGGTCGAAGGAGACAACTCGATCCGCTTGATCCGCTTGAAATCCGGCGAGGGAGGCGAAAGCGTCGCCCCACCGCTGGTTACCTGGACGGTTCCCCCCACGAGTGTCTCCGGAACGACGAAGAAGAGATTGACCTGTCCGGGGGAAGCGGCATTCTCGCGCCTGGAGACGGGAACCGGGGTGCCCCCGATGGTGATGGTGGCATCTGACGCCACCCCCTCGCACGTGACCACCACTTCCCGTCCTGCCCAGTCGGCGTGACTGCCCAGCTCCACGACCTTGAAGGGAACCTGCTGGACCATCGATACGCTCTCGCCCTGCACGACGTTCCGGCGGACGGTGACGGTTCGAGTCACGACGATGTCCGCCCGACCGATACCCTTCTTCGCGCGGGCCTCCATCGCATAGTCGCCGGGCGCCAGCCCCTTGAACGTGAGATCGCGGGCCTCGAAGGAATCGATGGACCCGTTGTTGACACTGAACGTGCGCGTGGTCGTCCCGAGTTTGAGAACGAGTTCCCGGACGTCATCCGTCAGACCATCGAACGAGAACGTGAGGTCGGATTGATCCCAGACCTTGACATTGAACGAGCGGCTGGCCGGCTGCCCGTTCGAGGCCAGTCCGACACTCTCGACCCAGACGAGGGTCGACCCGGACCGTTCGCGCGTCGTGAGCTGCGTGCCCGCTGCCAGAAGGAGGGTCTGGTCGAAGCCCCGCAGGCGGAAGGACGTCGAAGGGCCGGGGGCACTGACGTTGACCTTCGCCTCGACCTCCAGGGAGGTCGGACGCAACGGCGGGAACACCTCGCCATCGGCAGGCATGGCACCGAGCTCGAGGGCCTTGGACTTGAACACCTGGGAGAAGTCGTCGACATCGAGCACGAACGGGGTCTGAGCCGGGGTCGGCGTGGCGGAACCCGACCCCCCGGAGCCGTCGCCTCCCGGACCGGAGGCAGTGCCACCCGTGCCAGTCCCGCCCCCACCCGTACCGGAGTCGCCCGTCCCGCTGCCGGTCCCACCGGACGTCGACCCGGAACCGTTCTGTCCGCCCGTCGAGCCGCCACCGACCTGCTGTCCCGATCCACTCCCGTCAGGAACGGGTGACCCGGAAGGGGTTCCCGGCGAAGTAGCCGGAACGGGGGACAGCGAAGGGGACGCCTGACCACCACCGGTGATGCCGCCACTCAGTCCGCCCCTGCCCGATGGAGCGGCGGAAGAGCCCGTGGCAGGGAGATTTCCTGGATCGAAACCAGCGAGATTCTCGGCTTCGCACCCCACGGCGATCGCGAGGGCCAGCATCGGGAGTCCGAGCCGCACGGTACGCTTCAAGATAGCCTCCATCAATTGAGGGTCGTGTAAAAAACGTTGCCCTGAGCGGAATCGCAGTTACCACCGACGGCATACACATACCGACCCACCGAGACCATCGAGGTGTTGCTGAGGCCGACGTTGATTGCCCCGTACTGGGACCAACCGCCCCCGGAACTCGTGTATGACGAAGCACCCGAGATCTGGGTCCGGTAGAAATTGTTGCTGCACCAGGGTCCCACGCTGTACATGAAACTGCCGACCGGCATCATGTGGATGGGGTACCCGCCGAAGGGTGAGCCACCCGTGTAAGTGAAGTTCGACACGATGTTCCCGCTGCTGTCGAGATCGGCATACCCCTGCCACTCGTAACTCATGTACCAGAGGCGGTTCCCGAGCACGACGAACGAGGCATCCGACTGGTTCTTCCAGAGATTGCGGGGCCCCTGCCAGCCGCTCCACGAGTTGGTGAATGGATCGTAGGTCTTCCACCAGCAACCGACACCCGTGTACCCTCCCCCGACATAGATGCCACGGGGACCGGCCGTCTGCGAGGCCTCGTTGAAGCTGGCGCCAGGAACGGGTGTGTCTGCGACGGTCACGGAGTGCAGTCCGGTCGAGAGACTGAATTCCAGGTAGCAGGCATTGTTCGTGTTGTCCTCGTCGAACCCGTAAGCCCGGTTCCCCACCAGGGTGACATTGTTGCCCTTGATGTCGGCACTGTTGATGCCATACGGCATGGTGGCCACGTTGGTGTCGAGGCCCTGGGGTGAACCATCCGCCCCCAGGTTCAGGAAGCACACGTTGGTGCGGTTGTTGCCCCCGATGATGTACAGGCGCTGTCCGGACACGGCCAGGTTGCACGGGGGCCATCCCACACCGTAGGGGAGAGTGGCCGCATTGGTCCAGCCACTGGCCGACACGTTGCCATTGAGGGCCGTCCAGTCGACCGTGGCACGTCCCTGGAGGTTGTTGTTGATCTCGATGGAGGAGGCGCCGGACCCGATGCCGAACGGCACCCGGAACCGCACCAGGGTGGGTTGCCAGACCTCGACCTGGGCATCGATGCCGTTGACCTTGATGGTCCCCGTATCCCCGAAGTTGCTTCCCTTGAGGGTGACGGTCTGGAACGAGGCCCCCACGTTGGGCCAGACATTGCTGACGGTGGGCTCGATCCCGGCCGAAACCGCGAGGTGGTAAGGAGCAGACGACACCCCGGAATTGTTGACCACGGTGATGACACCCGGATCGGCATCGAGGGGGATCTTGACCGTGAGCGAGTTGGCGTCACCACCGACGTAGTCGGCGGCAGGAGGCGTGATGGTGCCCCCACCCTTGCGCGTGAAGCGGACGGCGTTCGAGGTGGCCGGTAACGAGAAACCCGACCCCAGGATCGTCACGTGATAACCCCGGCGAGGCGAGGCCGACACGCCCGACAGGATCACGGGCGGAGACGTCACGGTGAGACTGGCTGCCCCCGATGTCCCCGTGGGCGTCGAAACCGTGACGTTGATGGTCCCCGGGGCCACGTTGCCAGGAACCTGGACGTAGATCGCAGCGGGGCCGACGAACGTGGGGGTGGCACTGACGCTCCCGAAGGTGACGCTCGTCTTGCCGGGTGTGGACACGAAGCCACGGCCCCGGATCTCGATGAGATCGAGCGGTTTCACCGTGACGGAACTGAGGGTGGTGATGGCAGGAGTGACCTCGCTGGTCTCTTCGACGGGATCACGGTCATCCGTGACGTGGTCGCGCACGAGGGTCGCCAGATTCGTCACGGTCGAGGAGGGGACGGCTCCCAGAGGGTTGGGTCCGGTATAACCCGCCGAGGTCGACACGGTGTTGATGACACTGGATGGAGCGACCTTGCCCAGGCCCATGAGGATCGCGACAGCCGTGGTCAAGACGGAGATCTGCGGGGCAACGCTCGTGGAATTGCTCGTGATCGAGGTCCACCCGGTGAACTGAGAACCCGACCCGCTGGCCTGCAAAACGGTGCGCAGACGGACAGCAGGGGCGCCCGGACCCTGAGCCTTCAATCCCTTGACCGCCTCGAGGATGTAGAAATTGCCAACCGTGGGACCGAACGAACCGAGATTCAGTGAAAAGTTTCCAGCGGAATCCGTGAGCCCCGACGCGACGGTCGATCCTGAATTCTGGTCGATGAGCGAGATGGTCGCCTGATTGATGACGGTCGAAGCAGCAGCCTGCACGGTCCGGGCCTGGGGCCACACAACCCGACCGACGAGATCACGGAGATTCGCTGAAACGTCGAGTGCGTTGACGGGCAAAGCAGGTCCGACGGGGACCGCCCCCCCCGGGTTCGAGGCCTGAGCACCTTCACCACCGGAACGGGCCGACCCCACCACCGGTGTCACCGACCGGGTTGCCACGGCACAGCTGGTGGCGAGCACGGCGATCGCCAGATTCCATGCACGAGGGAGACGCGTCATCGGTTCACCTTCCATTCCATCCGGCCGGTCGACATCCAGCCGGTCACCATGCGGGCATGGCCCCGGACAGCACGGGTAACAGCGTCAGATTGACCCCGGGAGAGACGCTCAACCCCTGCCTGACCGTGACGGCCTGCGTGACGGCGGTCGAACCGGGTGCGGCAGCAGCAGGCAGACGGATCACGAGAGTCGTGGTACCGGAGGACACCACGGTGCAGGCAAGTGCGCCAAACA
>JBIIHZ010000144.1:0-5584 GCA_044235265.1 Candidatus Sericytochromatia bacterium | reverse complement strand
AACGGCATACGTCTTGAACTCGGTGTTGTGGCCCAGTTCGTAACGGTCGATGGCCTCGAGGAGGCCGATGGAACCGACCTGGATCAGGTCTTCGACGGGATCCGTGCTCCGGCGGGCCAGCCCTCGGGCGATCTTCTTGACGAGCGGGATGTACTCGTGGACGAGCTTCTCGCGTTCCCTGGGAGTCAAGGACCACTTGCGCGTCTTTTCCACTCAAAACCTCCGTGTCATACGGTTCCATGCGGACCGTCAACGAGACGTCAAAATTATAACAGAGGTCTCGAGATGGCAGGTCCAGGGGCGTTTACAAATTGTTAATAGACCATGAGAGCGTGCCAGCTTGGCGGGTACCCCGGGGGATCGAGCCTCCATGCCGGATCCGATGACCTCATTTTCCCACACAGAAACGCTCGAAGATGTGATCGATCACCTCCTCGGTGAGCGCTTCACCCTGGACGGTCCCCAGCAGCTCGAGCGCCGTCCGGAGATCGTGAGCCACCAGATCGACGGGAAGTGCGTCCTGGCAGGCCTGACGGGCCTGGCAGAGGGCCTCGCAAGCGCGCGTCAGGGCCGCCTCGTGACGGGCGTTGATGGCGACGGACGGAACCAGCTGGACGGTCCCCGAGGTCAGCTCGCGCCAGACGGCAGTCGTCAGGTGATCCAGCCCCTCGCCCGTCCGGGCACTGACCCGGATCGCGTCCGCCTCCCAATCGGGCGATCGCCAGCCCGCCAGATCCCCCTTGTTCACCACGAGTACCGTCGGGCCGTGAGCGCGCGCCCGCTCGTGGAGCTCCTGGACCGCGGGATCCGCCGTCCGGGTGCCGTCCATCACGACCAGGCGCAACTCGGCCTCGCGCAGGGCCTGCTCGGACCGGGCGATGCCGAGGCGCTCGACCGGATCGACCTCCTCCTGCCGGATCCCCGCGGTATCGAGGATCCGGCACGGGATCCCGTGCACGGTCCAGGTCTCCTCGAGCACGTCCCGGGTCGTTCCGGCATGCTCGGTAACGATCGCGCGATCAGTTGCAATGAGGGCATTCAGCAAGCTGGACTTACCGACGTTGGGGGGGCCGAGGAGGGCGACCCTGGCCCCTTCCCGCACCAGCCTCGCGGCCGGGACCTCGGCGAGCAGTCCCTGGATCCGGTCGCGCAGGTCTTCCAGGGTCGCGAGGATACGGGCTGAGGGGGGCACGTCCAGCTCATCGGGAAAGTCGATCGACGCCTCGATCTCGGCCAGCAGATGCCGGATCGGTTCCCGAAGAGCGTTCGTGAAGCGGGCCAGGTGGCCATCCAGCTGGTTGAGGGCCGCGTCGAGGGCCCGGTCGGTTCGCGCCTGGGCGAGTTCCAGGACGGCCTCGGCACGGGTCAGATCGAGACGTCCCCCCAGGTAGGCCCGACGCGTGAACTCGCCGCGGGTCGCCAGGCGGGCACCGCAGGCCAGGCATGCCGTCAGGACCCGCTCGATGGTGGCGGGTCCGGCATGGATCTGGAACTCGACGACATCCTCGGTGGTGTACGAGCGAGGTCCCACGAAGACGAGAATGACCGCCTCGTCCAGGCGTCTGCCCGAGCCGGGCTCGACGAGGACCCCGACGAGCAGGGCCTTCTCGGTCCGCTCGGTGAGCGCGGGCGCCACGGGATGTCCCCCGCCCGTCCGGACCATGGCCTGTGCGATCTCGCGGGCACGGGGCCCGCTCATGCGGACGATCGCCACGCCCCCCGTGCCAGGGGGCGTGGCGATCGCGACGATGGTGTCGAGGTCGATCACCGGACTTGACGGGGCTGGATCACCACGTGACGGTCGGGATCTCGCCCTTCGCTCTGGGTCTCGATGTCGAGTTCCTCGACGAGGGCATGGTGGACCAGCCGCCGCTCCGCCGCGTTCATGGGAGGCAGGTGCTGCGGGCGACCCGACTTGCGGGCGCGGTCCGCGGCATCGAGCGCCAGCCGGGAGATCCGCTCCTGCGCGCGCTGCCGGTAGTCCTCGACGTCGATCAGCAGCTTCCTGCCCACGCGATTGCCGAAGGACACGGACAGGAGCCACTGCAGCGCCTCGAGCGTCTGACCGCGACGCCCGATGAGGATCCCCGGATCCCCTTCGAGCTCGATGTGGAAGACGACTCGATCGCCCTCGAACACGAGCCCGACGGTGCCATCGATACCCATCGCGTCCAGGACGTCGAGCAACCAGTCCTGGGCCTCGTCGAGCGGGCCATCGACCGGTGTGACGCGAATTTTCCAGGGCCGCGTGCCATCGCCCTCCTCGAGCACCTCGATCTCGACCTCGCTCTCGTCCCGGGAGAGTTCGTCGAGAGCGGCGTCGAGGGCGGTCTGATAGGAGTCACCCAGCTGGATGATCGGCTCCATCCGCTATTCTCCCTTCCGCTCGGGGTTCACCGGAGGCATGATGCCCTTCGGACCCCGGGTCTGACCACCCTTGCCGGAGTCATCGACCCGGCCCGGGGTCGCGTCGATCACGGCCTGCGAGGGCGGCACGACGGGAGCGGGGACGGCCGAGGTCCGGGTCAGGTAGAAGTTCTGGATCATGGTGATGGCATTCGATGCCGTGATGTACAGCAAGATACCCGACGGCAGCGGAAAGAAGAGAAACATCGCCGTCGTCATGGCGGGCATCATCGTCAGCATCTGACGCTGCATGGGATCGTCGGGATTGGTGGTCATCATGCGCTGCATGACGTACATCGAGGCCCCGAACAGGACCACCATCGCCAGGTTCGCCCAGTGCACGGCTTCACCGGGATGACGGGGCAGTACACCCACGTCGGCCAGGTTCTGGATGAAGAAGAAGGCCTTGTGGGCGATGCGATCCTGGAATTCCTTGTTGTTCAGCGCCGTGTACAGGGCGAACAGGAAGGGCATCTGGATGAGCGTGGGCAGACAGGCACCCATGGGGTTCACGCGGTGCTCCGCGTAGAACTGCATGAGCTTGGCCTGCATGACCTCCGGTTGATCGCGATACTGCTCCTGGATCTCCTTCAGCCTGGGCTGGAGGGTGGCAAGTTCGCGGCTGGCCTTGAACTGCTTGGCGACCAGCGGAAAGAGCGCCAGCTTGATCGTCAGGGTCAGGCAGATGATCGACCAGCCATAGGAGCGGGTGATGTTGAAAAACGTCTCGAGGATGGGAATCATCATCGAGTGGGCGATCCAATCGATCGGGTTCACGGATGTCTCCTGAGAGGGGGGTCGGGCACGGGGTCATGCCCCCCGGGATTCCAGGGATGGCAGCGCACGATCCGTCTGGTGCCGAGCCACAGGCCCGACACCAGACCGTGACGCTCGAGGGCGACTCGCATGTACTGGCTGCAGGTGGGATAAAAACGACATTGTGGCGGCGTCAGACGCGACAGCAGCTGGTACCCGCGGATGAGCAGATCCAGGATACGCAGTAGAGCCTGCTCGATCGACGAGCGCTTCACGTCGAACTCTCCGGGGCAGATGATTCCGCGAGTCCCGCCTTGCGCAGCAGGCGATCGAGGGACCGCCCGAGGTCTTCGAAGCTGGCCGCCGAAGCGCCCGGCCTCGCTCTGAGAATCAGGTCCACGGGCGGCTCCCAGTTTCGTTGCCTGGCTCGTACGAGCTCACGAAGCCGTCGCTTCACGCGATTCCGCACCACGGCATTTCCGACCTTCTTGCCTGCCACGAAACCGACCCGGCTGCTGCCAGGTCGGTCCAGACTGGGATGCACGTGCAGCACGAGCAAGGCATCACCGAAGGCCCGTCCGCTCTGGTAGATGCGGTCGAAGGCACTCGGCCGTCGCAGGCGCTCGTGGGCCGGAAGCATCTATCCCGCGAGGCGCTTGCGGCCCTTGGAGCGACGAGCACGGATGACGCGCTGGCCGTTCTTGGTGCTCATGCGAACGAGGAAGCCGTGGGTACGAGCGCGCTTGCGCTTCTTGCCACCGTGGCGGAACGTCAGGGCTTGCTGGGCCATGATGGGGAACTCCTTGACAATCGAAAGATTGCTTGATGGGGACGGCGCACCGTCCTGCGGGATGGGTACTTCATGAGAATCTAACACGCGTTTCATAACGGATCAACGCATCGAGATCGGATCTCCGAGTGGTCACGAGCGGATTTCGGAGGTACGATGATCTCCCGCACAGGGATCGAACCCGGGTCAAGTGCCGAATACCGGCGCCGGTTGCATCATCTCGTGCCATCCTTTGCAGACCTGGCAATGACAGCCACGGACCCCCGGGTTCGCGGCCCGTCACGTGTCGAAAAACGACGGGAAAGGTCCTGGCGACCACAAGATGCAGGCTGACGAACTCTGGCAGAGGGCACTCACGATCCTCCAGGGGCGCCTCAGTAGAGCTAGTTTCGAGAGCCTCGTGCGTCCCTCGCGGGCCATCAGCCTGGAGCACGGGGTGCTTCTGGTCGAAACACCCAACGAGTTCGCGCGCGACTGGTTCCAGCGCAACATGGGCCCCATATCTGCTGCCCTCGCCGAATCCGGTGGCCCCGACATCCGGCTGATTTGCCGGGTGAACGAGGGTCAGGATGGTGGCGTACCTCCTGAAGAACTCATCCAGGTCGTGCCGGCGAACGGCACCCGGGATGCCTCGGGAGCACCTACCTACGGCACCCTCAATCCCAAGTACACGTTCGAATCCTTCGTGGTCGGGAACCACAGCCGCTTCGCGCACGCAGCGGCCGTGGCCGTCGCCGACAAGCCAGCCAAGGTCTACAACCCGCTTTTCATCTACGGGGGTGTGGGTCTCGGGAAGACGCACCTCATGCATGCCATCGGACACAGCTTGCTGTCGCGCAATCCCCGGACGAAGGTGGCCTACCTCTCGAGCGAGAAGTTCACCAACGACCTGATCCATTCAATCAAGGAAGACCGGATGGCGGAGTTTCGTGCTCGCTACCGCAGCATCGATCTCCTGATGATCGATGACATCCAGTTCATCCAGGGCAAGGAGCGGACCCAGGAGGAGTTCTTCCACACCTTCAATGCACTCCAGGAGGCGGGCAAACAGATCATCCTCTCGAGCGATCGCCCACCCCGGGACATCGTGGCTCTGGAAGATCGCCTCAGGAGCCGCTTCGAGTGGGGCCTGCTGACCGACATCCAGGTGCCCGACCTCGAGACGCGCATCGCCATCCTCGTCATGAAGGCCGATTCCGATGGCCTCAAGGTGGACGAGGATGTCCTGGCCTACATCGCCCTGAACTACCAGAACAACGTCCGCGAACTCGAAGGTGCCTTCATCCGGGTCATGGCCTATGCCTCCCTGACGAACGTGCATGCCAGCGTCGATCTCGCCAAGCAGGTCCTGGGCAACGTGGTCAACAAACCCGTCACCCTGGCCAGGATCCAGGAGATCGTGGCCGAGCACTTCCATCTGGACGTCTCGGATCTCGTCAGCGCCAGGCGAACCAAGGATCTGGCGTGGGCACGCCAGATCGCGATGTACCTGTGTCGGGACCTCACGGACTGGAGTCTTCCGAAGATCGGAGCCGAGTTCGGAGGACGCGACCACACCACCGTCCTCCACGCCTACGAGAAGGTACGCTCGGCCCTGGCCGCGGATCCCTCCCTGGGTATCCAGCTCCAGCA
>JBIIHZ010000143.1:0-5592 GCA_044235265.1 Candidatus Sericytochromatia bacterium | reverse complement strand
GGGACTCGCAACATACCCGGATGGCGCCTGACCGGCAACTGCCCGCATGATGGTAAACTGAGTCGTGGTCGCGATCGCCTCGCCACGCCGACGATCGCTTCGCGTGTCAACCCGCAGGAGGTATCTCAGTGACGCAACTCGAGGATCGGACCCAGACGACGGATCGCCTTGCCGCGGATGGCGCGACGGGTCGCCAGACCGTGACGATCATTCCGGGAGACGGCATCGGCCCCGAGATCACGCGTGCCGTCCGTCGCATCCTCGATGCAAGTCAGGCTCCCATCGACTGGGAAGAGGTTCCGGCCGGACTCGGAGCCACGGACCTCGCCCCGAGCGGGCTTCCGCAGTCGACCCTCGACTCGATCGTGCGCAATCGCGTGGCCATCAAGGGGCCGACCGAAACCCCCATCGGCAAGGGGCACAAGAGCGTCAACGTCACCATCCGCAAGACACTCGACCTGTTCGCGAACGTTCGCCCCGTCCGGTCGCTGCCCGGGGTGGCGTCCCGGTACGGGAACGTCGACCTCGTCATCGTCCGTGAGAACGTCGAGGACACCTACAGCGGCATCGAGCACTTCCAGTCGGCCGACGTGGCGCAGTGTCTCAAGGTCATCACCCGTCCGGGCAGCCTCGCCGCAGCGCGTCACGCGTTCGAGCTGGCCAGGACCTGGGGGCGCAAGCGCGTCACGTGCGTGCACAAGGCCAACATCCACAAGCTCACGGATGGCCTGTTCCTCGATTGCTTCCGTGAGGTCGCGGCAGAATATCCGGACATCCAGGCGGATGACATCCTCGTCGACAATGCGTGCATGCAGCTCGTGATGCGTCCCGAGCAGTTCGACGTGCTCGTCACGCTCAACCTGTACGGAGACATCCTCTCGGACCTCTGCGCCGGGCTGGTGGGCGGCCTCGGCGTGGCTCCTGGCGGGAACATCGGTGACGGTCTGGCGGTTTTCGAGGCCGTACACGGATCGGCTCCGGACATCGCCGGCCAGGGCCTGGCCAATCCCACCGCTCTGCTACAGTCGGCCATCCAGATGCTCCGTCACATGGGCCTCACGGGGCATGCGGCCCGGATCGAACGGGCGATGATCGCCACGCTCGAGGCCGGTACCAAGACGCGTGACCTGGGCGGTCAGGCGAGCACCGACGAGTATGCCGACGCCATCATCGCGGCCCTCGAGGCGCCGGCAACCGGGGAGCCCGGCTTGAAGCAGGTTGCTGCCGCATCTCAGCGCGAAGACGGGGTCGCCGAGGGCTCGGCCCCACTCGATACCGTGGGCGTGGATGTGTTTGTCCAGCATGACGGAGTCCCCGCGATGCCCGAACAGGTGGGAGGCTTGCGTCTCCACCTCATCTCGAACCGAGGGACGAAGGTCTTCCCTGGCCCGACCCCTGACATCCTGCTGGTCGACGTGTACCGTTGCCGGTACCTGGCCGGTGGCCCCGTCCAGGACGCCGATATCCTGGCCCTCCTGGCGCAACTCGAGGCCCCGCTCCGCTGGGTGCACGTCGAGAAGCTCCAGGCCTCGGGGAGTGAAGCCCGCTACAGCAAGGCCCAGGGCGAGTAGTCGGTCGTTCACGGGTAGGCCCCGATCATGTACAGGGTTGTCCATCGCGACAGACCAGCCGGTCGCCCCGCGGGCGCGCATCGCGTCCCGGGGCTACTCGTAGCTTGCCTGATGCTCGCCCTCCTGCTCGGTTCCTGCGCGGCCTCGAGCCGGGAGGTGGTCGAGCAGGCCAGGCCACGGTCCGGGTTTTACGAGGTGAAGCGGGTGCAGGACCCGTCCGGCTTCCGGCTGGGACTGCTTTTCCGCAACGACGGTGTCGTGAAGCCCTTCTCCGATGGTACGGTGCTCACGAACAGGACCGACCTCGCCTCGGACTACCGGTGGCAGGGGAACGAGGTCCGGTTCCGGTTGTTCGACCCGTACCGGAAGTTACCCGACGAGAGATTTTACGAGCTCCGCATCGTGTCGGAGACCGAACTGGAGGGAGTCGAGCGGATCCGTCCGCTCGGTGCCTTCGATCAGGTCGTGCGAGACGTCATGTTCCGCCGCGTTGCGGACTTTCGCGTCGAAAGACGGGAACCCGAGCGGCTCGGACGGCTGCAACTCAGAATGGTCCGCGAGCGGTCGACCTGGGAGTCGGCCATTCGCAAGGAGGCGGATGCCCGCAAGCTCCGGTCCGAGGTCGGGCGGATCGAGCAGGCCCTGGACTTGCTCGGCAAGCAACAGGTGAAGGGGGCGATAGCCCTGGTCAAGGGCGTGCCGGAGCGTCCTGCTTTGCCTCACAGAGCCTTCGCGATGGACGTCCGTAAGCTGGCGCAGGACCTGTCCCAGCCTCTGGAAATCGAGTCGCTCGAGTCGCGCTGAAGGGCCTCGCTCCGGTCAACTTTCCCGACCCGCGGCAAGCAGCTTCGCCTTGCGCACCACCTCGGTGCCGAGTTGCTCGAGCGCCTTGTCGAGCTTCTCGTCCACCAGTTTCTCGCCCTCGAAAGCAGCCCAGGACCGGTTTGCCGTCACCACCATGGGGACGGTCATCCCCCGCAGGGCGCGGACGGCATATTCCATGGTGTTGATGGCCTGGAGGGCCTGCACGCCTGCCGCTGACCCGATCAGCCCGACCACCTTGTCGTGCAGGTAGGGGGGCTCGTGCTTCGAGAGCATCTCGAGCCAGTCAATCGCATTCTTGAAAGCACCGCTGATCGTACCCTGGTAGAGCGGGCTTGCCCAGATGAGCGCATCCGCCCGGTGCACGGTCTCGAGGTACTGCTGCACGCGTTCTGGAACGGGAGCAGGGTCTTCGTGACGAAAGAAAGGCAGTTCGAGTTCCCGGATGTCGAAGCACAGGGTCCGAGCGCCTGCTGCCTCGCAGGCCACGAGGGCGCGCCTGAGAGCCGCGAGGCTGGTCGAGGGGCGGACTCCGAGCGATCCACCGATTCCGACGATCTGCAGGGGACGTGTCGACATGGTCTTCCTCGATGCTGACGGGGTGACCCGTCCAGCCTACCCGGTTCCGTGGGGACGTCAAGCATCGATACCCGGACGCCACGCCGTGCTCGCTTCTCTTGTCACGGGGGGGCGTAAAAGTTAAACTGGAGTAAAGATGTGGTGAAGGCATAGACGCTCACCACGATGCGTCATTCAGAGAGGGGCCTGCGATGCCCAGTCCGCGTGTGTCATGGCTAGCCGTCGTGGCCTTGAGTTCCCTCGCGTGCATCGCTGCTTGCGGCGCCACCTCCACCGGTATCGAGCCTCCGATCGTCCCTGCTCCGACTCCTGTCTCACCCGTCGATCCCGGTCAGGCTCTCCCCGGTTCCATCACACAGCTCGTCGCCCGGGTCCAGGCCAGGCGCCAGGTCGTCTCACCCTTCGAGGCCGTGCTCGAGACGCGGGAGTGGAAAGGTTCGGAGTTCCGCGGCACCAAGTACCGGATGCTCGTCCAGTCCTCCGGGCTCGTCAAGAACACCGTCCTCCAGTCCTCGACCCAGTTCATGACGGGCATGGAAATGCTGGTAGACGGTTCGGACAAGGTGCGGATCAAGTTGCCCGGCGTCCTCTCGTTCGTCAAGATGACGGTTTCGATCCAGGATGAACGGGCCCGGAGTCTCAACGGGTTCTACCCGCGGCAGACGGATCCATCGGTCTTCATCCTGGGAGTCTCCGACCCTCGGGCGCGGCTCACCCAGGCGTCGCCGATCGTCTTCGAGGGCCGGGTCATCCCCGTCGTCGCGTTCACCCGGCCGGATCTCCCCGGGGGCGTCACCGTGGCCGAGGCCGGGATCGACATGAAGACCGGGGATGTGGTGGTCGGACGTCTGCTCACCGGAAATCGTCTCGTCTACGAGTACCGGATGCGCAACGTGGTCTTCCGTCCGATAGCACCTTCCGAGATGATGCTCTGATCCATTTGTGACATCGTCGCGCGACCCGGGTATGATGTTTGTCAGACTCGCGGGAGGTTGCGTGCGACAGTTCCAGCATGTGTGGTCCTCGGACGGGTGGGATAGGGTCCCTTCGCCGCTTTCGGAAGACGACTCGGCCCGAGCACTGTTGCTCGTGTTCGGGGATCCCCACCGGATCGGGGTCTCCCTCACCCGTGAGGTGGCCGCTCGCTTCCCCGGGGTTCCTGCGGTCTACTGCTCGAGTGCGGGCCAGATCGCCCATCGGGCCATTCTCGACGATGCGGTCGTCGTGACGGGCCTCGTGCTGTCCTCTGGCTCTTTCCGGGCCGTCGTCGATGTGCTCACCGATCCCGAGGACAGTGCCTCGGTCGGGGCCCGGCTGGGACAGGCACTGGTCTCCGTTCCAGATCTGCGCCACGTGCTCCTGTTTTCGGATGGCCTCGTCGTCCGGGCCACCCTCCTGGTGAAGTGTCTGGAGGCCCGTTTGCCGACCGGAGTGGCGATCACGGGAGGACTGGCCGGCGACGGGACGAGATTCGCCGAGACCGTCGTCGGGCTCGACGATCAGCCGTTGCCAGGACGGGTCGTCGCCGTGGGGATCCACGGCGATTCCCGCTTGGACATCCGGTATGCAGCCCTGGGTGGCTGGGATCCGTTCGGCCTCGTCCGGCGCGTGACCCGGGCGCGCGGCCAGGTCGTCTACGCATTCGATGACGAACCCGCGCTCGAGGTCTACCGTCGGTATCTCGGGGAACATTCGGCAGGCCTTCCCTCCAGTGCCCTCTTCTTTCCGCTGGCCGTGCGCAAGGAAGGCGAACGGCGCTTCCTGGTCCGGAACGTCGTGGCCATCGACGAGGCGGAGGGCAGCCTCACCTTCGCGGCAGAGGTCCCGGAGGGGGCCACGGCCCAGCTCATGATGGCCAACAAGGACCGCTTGATCACCGGCGCGGAAAATGCCGCCACGGCCGTTCAATCGGGTCTTGACGACTCCCCCGATTTTGCCTTGCTGGTCAGCTCCGTGGGGCGTCGCCGCGTGCTCGGACAGCGAACCGAAGAAGAGATCGAGGCCGTCAGCGCCATCGTGGGCCCCGACGTCCCGCTGGCCGGCTATTACTCGTATGGCGAGATCTGTCCAGCCGAGTTCGGGGGGGCGGGGGAAGTCCAGAACCAGTCGATGGCCATCACCACGTTCCGGGAGGTCGTGTCTTGACGGGCTGGCACAAGCTGCTCGAGCGGCAACTCCGTCGAACGCTGGGGCTGGATGCCGTCTCGCGTTTCGGTCCCGAGTTCGAACGTTTCCTGTCAGCCGTGAACGAGGCTTACCTGAGCCAGGATGAAGATCGCGCGCTCGTCGTCCGCTCCCTCGAAGTGAGCTCGTGGGAACTTGAACGCAAGCAAACCATGCTCCAGGAGGCCCGCCTCGAGGCGGAAGCCGCGAATCTCACCAAGGGGGCGTTCCTGGCCAACATGAGCCACGAGATGCGAACCCCGCTCAATGCGATCATCGGCTACAGCGAGCTGCTCATCGAGGAGGCGGCCGACCTGCAGGGCGATGAGATGATCCCCGACCTCGAGAAGGTGCGTGCGGCGGGGCGCCATTTGCTCGGTCTCATCAACGACCTGCTCGATCTGGCCAAGGTCGATGCGGGCAAACTCGAGGTCGATCTGCAGCCGGTCAGCGTCGC